>CAYYHT010000516.1:0-5840 GCA_964471355.1 uncultured Enterobacteriaceae bacterium | reverse complement strand
TCTGGAGGGGGCCTGCCATACAAGGAAGGCACAAGGAGGCATGCCATCAGGAAATGCCAAGGACTTGAAGCTGTGATTGTACGTGAAGAGGAATGACTTGCCGCGGAGGCGGAAGCCTTACCCGGCACCGCTGGGTTCGGCGCCCTCGGCGCCTGCACTGTCCTCGTAGATGGCGAGCCCGTGCTGTCCTGCTGCATGCTGGCCATGTCGGCCCAACAATCCGAGGTCACCACGATCGAGGGCTTGGCCAATGCCGGGGTCGCCACACCGGTGCAGCGGGCCTTTGACGCCTGCGGCGCGCTGCAGTGTGGGTTCTGCCAGCCCGGCATGATCCTGTCGGCGACCGCCCTGTTGGCCGAGACACCCGATCCATCTCTCGACGAGGTCAAGCAGGCCCTGTCCGGCAACCTGTGCCGCTGCACGGGCTACACCAAGATCTACGAGGCCGTGCAGCGCGCGGCCAAAGACCCCAAGACCTACGTACCGATGCAGATGTCCGAGCCCACAGACGGCTTCCGCATGATCGGCTCGAAGGGCCGAAAAGCGGACGCGATCGGCAAGGCCACCGGCCACACCAAGTACACCGATGACCTGCAGCTGCCGCGCATGGCACACGGAAAGATCCTGCGCTCGCCTCATGCCCATGCCCGCATTGTGTCCATCGACACATCCCGTGCCGAGGCCCTTGCTGGGGTGTACGCCGTCGTCACCGGACAGGACTTCCACAAGCGCTTCTGCGTCATTCCGTGGACACGCGACGAGTACCCCCTGTGCCGCGACAAGGTTCGCTATGTCGGCGACGGCGTGGCGGCGGTGGCAGCCCGAGATGAGGACACGGCAAACGCGGCTCTCGAGCTGATCGACGTGACCTATGAAGTGCTTCCCGCGGTCATGACCCTGGACGAGGCGCTGGCCGACGGAGCCCCACTTGTTCACGACGTAGACCACAAAGATCGCGTTCGAAAGCACAATATCTGCAAGAGCGTCGAGCTCGATTTCGGCGAGGTCGACACCGCATTCAGCGAGGCTGCGGCGACCGTCGAGGGCCACTGGAGCTACGCGGGCAGCACCCACGCCGCCATCGAGCCCCACTGCGCCGTGGCCGAGTGGAACGGCAACGGCAAGCTCACGCTGTGGAGTGCCAGCCAGGTCACGCACTACCTGCACCGCGAGCTGGCGCGCATGTTCGACCTGCCGCAGGCACGCATTCGCGTCATTCAGCCTGCACTCGGCGGCGCCTTCGGAGGCAAGTCCGAGCCCTTTGACCTCGAGTTCTGCGTGGCCGAGCTGTCCCGACGGGCTGGGCGACCGGTCAAGATCCTCTACACCCGCGAAGAGGTGTTCTACAGCCATCGCGGGCGCCACCCGATGGACTTCGACTTCCGAATCTGTGCCGATGCCGATGGCCGCATCACCGGCGTCGACAACCAGATTCTCATCGACGGTGGCGCGTACCACTCCTTCGGTTTGGTCACGACCTACTACGCGGGACAGCTGCTGGCCGGTCCGATCGACTTCGGCAGCTACCGCTTCCGCAGCCAGCGTGTGTACACCAACAAGCCCTGCTGCGGACCCAAGCGCGGGCACGGCTCGGTCCAGCCCCGCTTCCCCCTCGAGACCGCCATCGACGAGCTGGGGCACAAGCTCGGATTGGACCCCATCGAGATGCGCCGCCGCAACCTGCTCGACGCCACCGACGCCACCACGGTCAACGGATTCGCGGTCCCCAGCTGCGGAATCCGGGAATGCCTCGATGCCGTCGAACAGGCCAGCGGCTGGACAGACCGCTATGGCTCGATGCCGACCGGGCGCGGACTAGGCGTTGCAACCAGCATGTACATCTCGGGCACGGCCTACCCGATCTACCCCAACGAGATGCCCCAGAGCGGCATTCAGCTGCGCGGCGACCGCAGCGGCACTGTGACCGTGTTCAGCGGCACCAACGACATCGGGCAGGGCAGCGACGCGATGCTGTGCTGGATTGTCGCCGAAGAGACCGGGGTGCGCCCCGAGGACGTCATCGTGGTCAGCGCCGACACCGATCTGGTACCCGTCGACCTGGGCGCCTACAGCAGTCGCATCACCTACATGGCCGGCATCGCCTGCCGCGCAGCCGCCAAGAAGCTGGCCACTCGCATGGTCGCCGCGGTGGCCCTGGAGTGGGAATGCGACGAGGAGCAGGTGCGCATTGGCATCGGTGCCTACTCCCACGCCACAGATCCCGAGTTGTCGCTGACCACACAGCAGGTGCTTCAGCTGGCCGAGGCCCACTCCGGCACACTGGGCGAAACCGGCGGCTACAACACGCGCAAGGTCGGTGGCGACTACCGCGGAGGCACCATCGGGGCGTCTCCGGCCTACTCCGCAACCGCCCACGTGGCAGAAGTCGATGTCGATCTGCAGACCGGCGTGGTCAAGGTGCTCAAGATCTGGGCGGCCCACGACTGCGGCCGCGCCATCAACCCCACCTTGGTCGAGGGTCAGATCGAAGGCAGCGTCTATATGGGCATGTCCGAGGCGCTGTACGAGGACATGACCTACCGGCAGAGCAAGTCAGGGGTGCACACAGGCCCCAACCTGCTCGACTACCGCTTGGCGACCTCGCTCGACACCCCCGACATCGAGGCCATCATCGTCGAGAGCGTCGACTCCGGCGGCCCATATGGAGCCAAAGAGGCCGGTGAGGGGCCGCTGCATCCCGCCATTCCCGCCATCGCCAACGCCATCTGGCAGGCGACCGGCGCCCGCATGCGGCAGATGCCCTTCACTCCTGAGCGGGTGCTCCAGGCCATTGCAGAAGCACAGGGGGTGGCCTGATGCTGCGCATGCCTCCCTTTGACCTGCACCGTCCCGCGACATCGGACGAGGCCTTCCGCTTGGCCACCGAGCTGCCCGACGCCATGTACGTCGCTGGTGGCACCGATCTGCTGCCAAACCTCAAGCACGGCCTGCACGACGCCAAGCACCTGATCGGGTTGTCCCACCTGTCCGAGCTTGTTGGCATCTCGTTGCTCGATGACGGCACGTTGCGCATCGGCGCGGGCACCTCTCTGCATGACGTCGCCACCAGCGAGCTGGTGCACAACGAGGCCCCTGCCATCGCCATCTCGACCGGAATGGTGGCGGGCCCCCAACACCGGCGCATGGGCACCATCGGCGGCAACGTCATGCTGGACACCCGCTGCCTGTTCTACAACCAGTCGGCCCCGTGGCGAAAGGCACTGGGCTTCTGCCTCAAGCGCGAGGGCGACCTGTGCCACGTCATCGACAGCAAGACCGCCTGTGTGGCTGCCCATAGCAGCGATTCAGTGCCGGCCTTGATGGCGCTCGATGCCCAAGTAGAACTGATCGCCGAGGGCGGCAGGCAGACGTTCTCACTGCGCGATGCGTTCACCCAAGACGGGCGCTTCGAGCGCATGCTGAGCTTCTCGCGTCAGAGCCTGCTGGTTGCTGTGCTTGTGCCGCCTCGTCCGGCCGGCCATCGCAGTACGTACCGCAAGATTCGCACCCGCGAGAGCGTGGACTTCCCGCAGCTGGGCATCGCCGTCGCGGCGGGCTTTGATGGCGATGTGGTCACCGGCCTAGATGCGGTGGTCAGCGCCGTGATGCCGCGCCCCAAGGTGCTCAAGCACATGACCAAGGCAGTGGGCACCAAGCTCGATGACGCCATGATCGAGGTGCTGTCGGATCACGCCTACAAACAGACCAAACCCCAAGACTCGCTGCACGGCTCGGCCCAATGGCGCCGAGAGATGGCCCGAGTCGAGATGCGGCGAGCGCTGCTGGAGCTGCGAGGACAATGAGCCAAGAAGACGTCCTGATTCACAACGTCAGCCCGAGTGGAAACGTCGAAGCCATCGTTCAGCAGGACGGGCGCTCGATCTACATGTACCTGCGCGGCTCTGATGACCTCAAGGGCTTTGGCCTGCGCCCGGTCTGGGTGCGCAACCTGCTGCCGGCTCCCGAGACGTTCTCGCGCGAAGACGCCGCCAATGGGGTTCCACCTCTGCTCCCCAAGCGATTCTGTGCCCATCCAGAAGGCGGCGAGCTGCCCGATGGCCGCAACCTGCGCATCGTGTGGCTCGAGGAGTGTGACTCTGCCGCGCTGACCGAGATGGGCGAGATTCTCGCGATCGTGCCCGGCTGGTCTGGCGAGGAGGGCTTTCACGGCTACGCCCGCGACTGCAACGGAGACACGCCGGTGGCTTGGGCCCTGCCTGCCAATACCGCAGCCGATTCGATCGTGGCCCGGGTCGAACAGGCGCGCGAGTATTGGAGCGACTGGGACTCGGACCGGGTCTGGACGCCGTTCCAGAAAGAGGCCCTTGGGTCCATCGAGCAAGAATTCGGCGAGGTGAGCGAGTACTTCAGCATTGACGGCAAGAAGTGGCCGCCGCGCTTCATGGTGCAGGTCGACGGAGCCGAGACCACGTGGTTGTTGACGGGCGGCATGTGCCTGCGCCCCATGCCACGGGTCGAGATGTACGTGAGCCAGTTCAAGGAGTCGCGCCGCATCGAGCTTGGGGCTGCAGTCCCCCACGCAGACAAGCACTTGGTCGACGTCTACCAGCGCTGGATGGCGGGGCTATCTGGCTTGCCCTGGGACAACTGCACCTGGCTCGGAGACGGCCACACGGTGCCGGTGCCGGCCACAGAGTCTTCGGCCGGCACGTTCAGCAAGATTCGATTCCAGTTTAGCGATGAGCCGCGCTTTGCCCTGCCAGCGTTCCGCGGCGATCCAGTTCGCAGGCTGTGGATGACCCCTGACTTCACGTAAACTGCCGTGCAGATCGGAGGTTTCATGCGATTGCCGATGATTGGAACGGCCATCTTCGGCCGCACCATTCGCCTGGACTGCTGATTCGATTCAGTACTGGGCTGGGCGCTCGGCCATCGAGCTGATGAGCTCGGCGACGGTGCCAACGGGCTGCTTGCAGACGCCGTCAAAGCAGACATAGGCCAGTGGCCCGTCCGCACCCGCAACCTTGCCCCTAAAGGCGCTGAAGCCGCTGAGTGAAGCATCGGCAGAGTGCACTCCCAACACGGCATGGGGGCGGAACTCGGCGTCGAACGCGGCGATGAGAGGCTCGGCGGCGGCCTTGTCTGCAGTGGCATGCACGACGATGACCTCCATTCCGGGGCGTCGAAGGCCATCAACCAACGTCAGCAGCGTTGGCACGGAGCCGGGTGAGCGCTGCAGATACAGGCCCGCGGCCTCGAGAGAGCGCTGGACCTTCTCGCCGTCGCCCGAGGGGGCACCAAAGGCTCTTAGGCGAGTCAATGCTGCGGTGCCGCGAGCCGCTCCGCTGGGCCGGGCGCCGTCTGTGTAGTCCTTCTGCCGAACCAGCAGTCCGGGCGCATCTGCGTCCGAGAAGAAGAAGCCTCCGACGGCCCCGTCCCAGAAGCGCTCGCTCATGGTCGCGGCGACAGAGTCGGCCTCGGTGAGCCAGCGGGGGTCGTGGCTGGCCATGTACAGGTCAAGCAAGCCCTCGACCAGCAAGGCGTAGTCGTCGATGACCGCTAGCGGCGCTCCGGGCTCAAGAGTGCGGGGCAGGCTTCCGTTGTCGTGTCGCGCGGCGAGGACTGCCGAGGCGGCATCTTCGGCGGCCGTGACAAAGCGGGGTTCGTCCAGCAGGCGGCCCGCTCGGGCCAGGCCGGCGATCATCAGGGCGTTGTAGGCCACGACACGCTTGGTGTCGGTGGGAGGCGCGATGCGGTCGTTGCGCAGCACTCGAAGCGTCTCGCGTGATGCGGCCAGGGTTGGTGCGTCGGCGGGACCCTTGCGGCGGGTCAACACGGTGCGCTTGCCCTCGAAGTTGCCGGCGTCGGTGATGCCATAG
>CAYYHT010000515.1:0-5841 GCA_964471355.1 uncultured Enterobacteriaceae bacterium | reverse complement strand
CGCCGAGCTCACCGAGGCCTTTCGAATGGCCGGGGGCTTTGCCGTCGACGAGAAAATCGGAGAGGTGCTCCATGGCCTGGGCTTTTCGCCGGCGGACTGGAAGCGCACCTGCGACACCTTCTCCGGTGGCTGGCAGATGCGCATTGCACTGGCCAGATTGCTGCTCTCCGAGCCCACCGTCTTGTTGCTGGATGAGCCCACAAACCACCTCGATTTGCACGCCCGCAGCTGGCTCGCTGGCTTTCTCGAGCGCTACCCCTTCGCCATGATGGTGGTGAGCCACGACCGATATCTGCTGGACCGTGTGTCGACCCACACCATCGAGATGCGAGGAAAGCGCCTTCACAGCTTCAAGGGCAACCTCTCGGGTTGGCTCAAAGAGCGAGCTCTACGCTTTGACCAGGCCCAAACCGCCTTTGATGCTCAAAAGGAAGAGATTCAGAAGCTCGAGCGCTTCGTCACGCGCTTCAAAGCCAAAGCGACCAAGGCAGCGCAAGCCCGCTCACGCCAGAAGCAGCTCGACAAGATGGACCGCATCGAGGCGCCCACAAAGGACAAGCGTCCACGCTACACACTGCCCGACGCCCCTGGCTGCTCCGTCGAGTCACTAGTCCTGACCGATGCCACGGTTGGTTGGCCCGAATCAGAGCCGGTACTCAGCAACGTCGACTTCGTGCTTGAGCGGGGCCACCGCGTCGCCTGCTTGGGCCCGAACGGCTGCGGCAAGTCCACTCTGCTCCATGCGCTGGCGGGCAAACTCAAGCTCTCGGACGGCAGACGCCGGGTCGGCAAAGATGTTCGCGTGGGTGTCTTCAGCCAAGACTTGGCCCAGCAGCTCCCCAAAGACCAATCCGCCCTCGACGTGGTGCTCGATTCTGCCCCTGGTGCCCTCCCCCAACGCGCTCGCGCCGCCCTGGGCGCTCTGGGGCTGCCTGGGGACATGGCCTTGCGAGAAGTTGGGGTACTTTCGGGCGGCGAGAAGGCGCGGGTCGCCCTGGCTTGCTTCGCGGTGCGTGCCTACAACGTGCTGTTGCTCGACGAGCCCACCAATCACCTCGATGCCGTCACCGTGGACGTTCTCGTCAACGCACTTCGCGACTTCGAGGGCGCACTGCTCTTTGTCACCCACGACCGCTGGATGGTCGAACGACTCGCGACACACGTCCTGCATGTCGACGCGGGTGGACTACGGCTGCACGAAGGTGTTCTGGCATCTGACTTCGAGGCCGTCGGACCGCAACGAGCCAAAGCCGACCGAGACGGCTCCGCCAAGCTGGACTACGCCGCCCAGAAGAAGGCCAAGCGGGAGCTCGAACGGGCACGAAAACGCATCCAGAGCATCGGCGTCGAAATCGAGAACGCCGAGGAGGAAGTGTCACGCCTCGAATCTGTGCTGTTTGATGTAGCAGCTGATCGGGACAAAGCGCTCGCGGTCGCGGCCGAGCAATCCGCCGCAGAGTCCCTCGTCGCCAAGCTCTATGAAGAGTGGGAGGCACTCGAGGCGCTGCTTGAGGCCAACCCGAGCGCCTAGGCGCACTATTTTGTGAACGTCACATCGAGCGTGTGTTCAGTGTGGGACGTGGCACCAGCTGGTTCGAGCCCGAGGGCGGCGTACTCACGAATAAAGAAGTCGATGTCCACCGAGGTGCCCGGCTGCCAGGCTTGGGTCATCTCATTGATGTAGTAGTCCGCACCGCTTCCGGCCGAGTAGTTGGAGGCGCCCTTGTGGACCGCCCACTCTTCGACCACCGTGCAGTCCCCATTCCAGTGGAAGGTGTGGTTCGAGGCCGAGGTGGATGGGGTGTAGATCGCATCGGCCAGCGTCGCAGGACAGTCCGACGACACCAGATCATACGTACCAGCAAAGGTGGCACGCGTGCCCACCGCCGTGTCGAGCGTTCCGGTGCCACTGAAGACCATGGTGCATGAGTACAAGTCCAAGCCCAGAAGCGGCAAGGAGTTGGTGGGGTCGTTGATGTCCCAGACCAGCGTGTAGCTCAAGTCCATCGTGTCGAGGTAGGTGCCACAGGTACCGCCGCCGATGTCGGTGTCTGTGTCCGTATCCGTGTCGCTATCGGTGTCCGAGTCACTGTCTGAATCGGTGTCTGCATCGCTCTCTTCGGCGCAGGCAGGCGAGAACCAGCACTCGTTGTCCTGGCAGTCAAAGTAGCCGTCGAGGTCATTGTCGGCGCCGTCCTCACACTCTCCCGGGTCGTCCCCCTCGTTGCTCCTGGAATCGACTACCTCGGGATCGTAGTTGCAGGAAAGAGCGAGAGCGCAGATTGGGATGGTCCACCAGCGGTTCATTTGGGCACCTCGGCCTCATTATAGAGCCGCGCTTTCGCATTCCGCGCCAGCTGATCGAGTGTTTCACCGATTGCCGGTGGGCGCAATACGTCTGACTCTATGACCTGGTCGGATTTTCCAGTCATATATGGGCATGGCCGAGCCCGTTCGCTACAGTCGCCGCGACGACGCTGCCGTCACGACATGGAGTGCTGCAATGACCGACATCACAGTGAGCGCGAGAACAATGGCGGGCCGTTCGCTCACTTTTGTCACTTTGGCCGGGCTGCTGGCACTGACCACCGCCTGCGGCCCAAGCATCGACGAGCGCTGGACGGGTCTGCAGCCCAAGAGCAGTAAAGCCAGCGTGGTCTCGGGCGAGGCGGGCAAGTTGGTCGTCGACTGGGACGCCAGCTACGACAACCGAGGCAAGGTTGCCAAGGAGATGAGCGGCCTATTTGCCACAGCAGGTTGGTCCGAGCGCCGTCCAGCCCATCGCGAGAAGGCCCACGAAGACGCGTTTGTGTCCAGATGGGTAAAGGGCGGAGAGTATGTGGACCTCAGTCTGACCCGGGATGACGCCGCCTCGAACACGCAGATCGTTGTTGCAGCCATCTCGCAGCCCGCAGCAGTCGCATTGCTTGCACAGCCACCATGGGAAGGGGTGACGGCACTGCCCCCCAAAGAGAGCTTTGCCAATCCACTCGAATGCGCCCTGCCCCAGCCGGCCATCTTCGACGCCGAGGGCAATGCGATCCGGAAGGAACCGCGAGATCCCAAGGTCAGCTGGAAGCCGAACTGGAAGCAGGAGGGAGAGGTGTTTCTGCGCCCGGGCAATGTGCAGCAGTGCAAGTCCCCGCGCGTGTGGCGCAGTCCCAATGGAGCGGCCTTCCTGTGCAAGCGCAACGCTCAGTCTTGCTCACACCCCCTGCTGGACAATCGCACCTGGGTTGCCGTGCTCGACGGCGGCGCCGGTGCTGACGCCGTCTCGCTGCTGGGCAGAGCCGCCGCATCGGCAATGGGAGAGGCCAAGGACCACCGAATCATCGATGCGGGACCCGCGCCCACTCCGACCGCCGGAGTCGAGGTCCGATACCTGAGTGGCGTCGACATGTACGAACGAGACGGCGACACCTCTCAGCGAGACCATTATCGCGAGATGGCCCTCGAGGTGCTTTCGACCCTCGAGCGTGATCTGCAACTTGGCAGCATCACACTCACAGAAGACCACGGCAACATTGCACCCATAGTCATTGTAGCGGGTGGGACCGTTTCCTCACGGTAGGCTTCACCCTCAAGGCGACTACAGCAGGCGCAGGTGACTGTATCCCATACGCTCCACAGTGAATGCACCCGTGACAGTTCCATCCGTCTCGGTTGCAGACGTCATTGTCGCCTCGGTGCCTTCAAGCACGGCACTCCTCGGCGCGGCCAACAATCTCTCGGCCCAAACTCGGCTGCGATTGTGCTTGACCATTCGCTGCACCACCTGAGCGCTGCTCATGTGCACCGATGCGCCAAACAATGCCAAGCCGAATCCCGCCAGGACCGCCGCCGGAACCCCTGGCGCCAACGCCGGCAGAAGCACTCCCGCCGCCATGAACAGAGCTGCCAAGGCCGAGCCGAGCACCGCCGCAATCGGCACCGCTCGACGCCATTGTGAAAGCGTTCTGTCGAACCGGCTCGGCACGTACTCTCCAAGGTGTCGCCGCCGCAACGCGTCCACAGTCTCGAGGGTGAAGCGGTCGGCGAACATGCGAGCTCGGCCATCGCGCCATTCATAGCTGATGCGCACGTACAGCTCGGCCCCACAAGTGGAGTAGGCACACTCCGTCGTCCCCTGTGCCGCCACAGCCTTGACGATGCGCAGGCCTCGATGGCACGCCGGACAGGGCTGCCGGCCGTCGGCGACACCAGCCCATGTCGGGTCTGCAATTGCGTCGTCGCTGTCCGTCACCATTGAACATCTCCACCATCATCCATCCCGATGAAGACGTTGCTGATCCAGCTGCAGAACAGCAGCTTTCTCAACGAGATGTCACGGCACGGGTGGAAGCATCACGGCGTCGAGGATGTGCACACCCCGTTCTTCAAGGCCAAACTTCAGCTTGTGGATGGTCCAGACCACATTGCCGCCATGCACAATGGACAGCTCATCGAGGCCCTCCTCGGGGTCGGTCGCCAGCACGGCAAAGCTCGGGCCAGCGGGGTCCAAGAGGGGCCCGACACGCCACGCCAACTTGTCCGGGGGCAGCAGTCCGCCCTGCTCCCAGTCCGGTCCGTACACGGTCCACATGGTCGGCGCATTCACATAGGCGGGCCGGCTCACGTGCAGCACCGCGCCCCCCCGAATGCCGGAATAGCTCACGTTCAGGGGTGCGGTGGACTCAGGCAAGTACCTTCCCCAGCTGGCATCGGAGTCGGGACTCCACACCTGAATCCATGGAGCGGAAGCGAGGCCCGTGGTGCAGCTGTTCTGCCCAACACCGAGCAGCACCGAGGAGCTGCCATCGAGGTCGGAGCCCGTCTGCATGGCCCACGGATAGCTCTGCGTACCTGGTGTCAGTGTGTGCCAGGGCAGCACTGCCTCGGGCGACCAGCTCATGACGGGCACCTCCGCATCAAAGAGCTGAGCCGCCTGAATCTGGTCGGGCCTGCGCTGCTGTTCGTCCCAGTGGCACCAAGAGGCGCCAGACCAAGCCAACAGTTCGTCGGGCTGGGTCGCCGAGACGTCCAGATGCACCCGCGGCTCCCAATCGCCTCGCAGATCCAGACTCTCGCCCGTGCCGATGACACGCGCATCGCCGGTGTACCACTGCTGGTCGTCGCCCTTGACGAGACGTGTGGACTGATGAGTCACAGCGTCTCCACTCCAAGCCAGCCAGCGATTCGCCGGATCTTGGTTCGCGAAGCCTCCGTCGTACAGCCCGTCTCCATCGGTGTCGTCCATGGACGGAACCTCACCATTGGACGCGTTGCTGTCGAGCTCCGGCATCCATGTGACCGCCAGGAACTGACCCGGCCCGGCCGGACGAAGCTCGAGGTGCTGCACCATTCCCTGTTCGAAGTGGGTGTCCGGCGGTGTGAACTCAGCCACCACATGCCCGCGCAAGTCGACCACCACATACTCAACAGTGCCGCCGTAGTAGCCACCGCCCATCATGTAGGGGTCCTCCGGCCACCAGAGCATGTCGCAGAGTCCGTCGCCGTCACAGTCATCGGCGTCGTACCAACAGCAGCAATCCCAGACCGCGGCATCGCCGTACATGCAGCCTTCTGACCATGAGCCGGACGTGCCGATGGCCAGCGCAAAATAGACGTCTGGCAGCGACCCGGGGTCGATGTTGCCCCACGGGCCTTGCCCGTTTCCGCCTCCATTCCCGGTCCCCTGCCCTCCATTGCCGGAACCACCAGGATGGCCGCCACCCGGGGGTCCTCCTGGCAGATCACCGCCGACACTTGGCAGCTGTGAGCCCGCGGCCGCAGGCCCTTGATTCACTTCGTACTCAGTCGCGCAGCTGGTGCACAGCAGCGTCGCAAACATCCACAGGTTGG
>CAYYHT010000514.1:1028-5856 GCA_964471355.1 uncultured Enterobacteriaceae bacterium | reverse complement strand
CGGTGGTCGCCGTAACCCCAGTATCGCAGCTCTCAGCCCGGCGCCTGGAAGCTGACGACTTCGACCGCATGCTAAGCAGCGACGTCATCCGGGACGTGTTGCGCTGGATGGGAGACCCGGCAGGCACCAAGGCCTATCTGGGTAACAGTGGATGGGGGGCTTTTTGTAGTCGATGCCGCGACGAGCTGGGCTTCGACCCCGAAACGGAGGCCGACGTCACGGCAGGGGAACGCCTAGCAACAGCGGAGGGTGCTTGGGCGAGCGTTTGGCAGCGCTTCGACGAGTCTCCGACCAGCTATGACGGCATCTCGGAGCTGCTTCGTCGGAGTCGGTCCGGCGGGAGCCTGACGTTCAACCGTGACCCGTGGCCTGACCTCAACGACGAGGATGAGGCGAAGGTGCGACAGGCACTGTCGGACCTGCAGAAGCTGGGGCACACAGAGGCGTGCGATGCCGTCGCCGAATTGGAGGCTGCGCACGGTAGACGCCGCACTTTGGTTTGGGCGCGCTTGGGCCACTCCCCCATGGCATTGGTATTGGATCCTCTCAGTCGCTTGGCCCAAGCGTCTAGGTCGCCGGTGGGTGGAACAACGCTGGATGAACATGCGGCGAACTACGTCGCCGAAGGGTGGGAAGCTGATGCGGCAGCCTGGGAGTCCGTCGCGGCGGCACCTCCAGCGGACGAGACGCTGATCAGCTCCGTCGTTCGTCACCTACTCGAGCCCTGGCTCGGAGACTCGGCGCGTGCATTCCAGTCGGCCCTGGAACGCACGCCGATCCCAGGCCCCGGACTGCAGCCTCCGGTTGAGGCTCGTGGAAACGGCTGCGTACTCTTTGCCGACGGCCTTCGCTACGACCTCGGATTGCGGTTGAGCGAACAACTCGAGGGGCGAGGCTACCGGACGACCCTCGGACACCGATGGGCGGCAGCGCCCACGGTGACCGCCACTGCGAAGCCTGCCGTCACTCCAGTTGCTGATCAGGTCACGGGCGAGTCGCTGGGCGAGGACTTCGGCGCGGTCCTCCAGGTATCCACCAAGCCGGCGAATGCTCAGAACTTGCGAACTGCCATGGAGAGTCGCGGTTACCAGATCTTGGGAAGAGGTGGCTTTGATGCGCCGATGGAAGACCCAGCCTACGGGTGGCTGGAGACCGGCGATATCGACACGCTCGGGCACAAGGTCAACGCCCGCCTCGCCCGTCACGTCGACGAAGAACTCGAGCGGCTGACCAATCGCATCGCCAACCTGCTGGAGTCCGGCTGGACGAGCGTTCGGGTCGTCACCGATCACGGATGGCTTCTCCTGCCCGGGGGGCTGCCCAAGGTGGACCTTCCGAAACACCTCACGGCAAGTCGCTGGGCACGCTGCGCTGTGCTCTCTGGCGATGCCTCCCCAGACATGCCCAGATACCCCTGGCACTGGAACGCTGCGCAGTATTTCACCGCGGCGCCGGGCATTGCCTGCTTCAACAAGACCGAGGAGTACGCGCACGGCGGGCTGAGTATTCAGGAGTGCCTGACGCCGGATCTCCTTGTCGAGCAAAGTGGCGAGGGCATCGCTCGCGCCTCCATCGACTCGGTCACCTGGAAGGGACTTCGCTGCTTTGTCGAGGCCACGACTGGGGCCGCGAACATTGTTGCTGACCTGCGGCTCGAGAGCCCAGCCGGTGCCTCCGCTGCGGCTAAAGCAAAGCCCGTTGAGACAGACGGCTCTGTGAGCCTAGTGCTCGCTGGGGACGAGCATGAGGAAGCAAACCTGATCCTGGTCCTCTTGGACGAGACCGGCAACATCCTCGCCCAGAAGCCGACGCGAGTAGGAACGAACTCATGACCATGACATCGATCGAAATGGACCATCTGGACCAAGTGGCGGCCGCAGCCGTCGATGGCTACCTGGTCCGCAAGGACCTCGTGCGACGCTACGCACGTCAGTACCCGGTGCCGACCTACGTGGTCGAGTTCCTCCTGGGCCGCTACTGCGCAAGCACGGACCCCGAGGAGATCGAGGAAGGCCTCGCGATCGTCGAGAAGCAACTCCAGGGGCGCACAGTTCGCACCGGCGACGAGGAGCTGTTCAAGGCCAAGGCGCGCGAAGACGGTTCCGTCAAGCTCATCGACATCGTCCGAGCAAAGCTCGACACCAAGAACGACTGCTACGTCGCGGAGCTTCCCAGCCTTGCCCTCAAAGGCGTTCAGATTCCCGACAACTTGGTCAAAGAAAATGAGCGGATGCTGACTGATGGCTTCTACGCCGAGGTCACGCTCGAGTACGACGCCCTGATCGCGCAAGAGAAGAACGGGCGGCCCTTCCGTATCGCTGCGCTACGCCCGATTCAGATGTCCAAGCCCGACGTGCTCTCTGTCTTCGCCAAGGGGCGAGGGGGCTTCACGACGGAGGAGTGGCGCCATTTCTTGATCCGGTCCGTCGGCTTGGAGCCCTCCGCCATGGACGAACGGGCACAGAAGGTCGTGCTGCTGCGCATGGTCCCCTTCACCGAGCGGAACTACAACCTGGTCGAGCTCGGGCCGCGTGGTACGGGCAAGAGCCACATCTACCAGCAGATTTCTCCGTACTCACACCTCATCTCGGGCGGCAAAGCCACCGTCGCCAAGATGTTCGTGAACAATGCCAGCGGTCAGCGCGGGCTCGTTTGTCAGTACGACGTGGTCTGCTTCGATGAAGTGTCCGGGATCTCCTTCGACTCGAAGGACGGCGTGAACATCATGAAGGGCTACATGGAGTCCGGAGAGTTCAGCCGCGGCAAGGAGAGCATCCGCGCCGAGGGCGGGATGGTGATGATCGGAAACTTCGATGTCGACGTGGAGCAGCAGCAACGCATCGGACACTTGCTGAGCCCGCTCCCCCCCGAAATGCGCGACGACACGGCGTTCCAGGATCGCATCCACGCCTTCGCACCTGGCTGGGACTTCCCGAAGCTCAACCCAGGCGATCACCTCACGGATCACTTCGGTCTGGTCAGCGACTTTCTCAGCGAATGCTGGAGCCGGCTCCGTCAATCGAGTCGAGTCTCGGCGCTTCAGGGGCGCGTTCATTGGGGAGGTGCCCTCAGCGGGCGCGACATCAACGCCGTCCAGAAGACGGTCTCCGGGCTCCTCAAGCTCCTCTTCCCCGATCCCCAGATGCCCGTGCCGGACGAGGACCTGGAGTGGACCGTTCGGCTGGCGTTGGAGTCTCGCCGCCGGGTGAAGGAGCAGCAGAAACGCTGCCTCAAGAGTGAGTTCCGCAACACGCACTTCAGCTACACCATGGGTGTGGACGGAGTGGAGCAGTTCGTCGCCACCCCCGAGCTGCACAGCGACGAGGCCATCGACGGCGACCCTCTTCCTCCCGGACAGGTGTGGGCCGTCGGACCAGGCGGCAGCGAGGCCGGAGCAGGCCTGTATCGCATCGAGGTGGCCGTCGGACCGGGCAGCGGAGCCAAGATCCTGAATCACCCCCAACCACCTTCCTTCCGCGAGAGCGTGAAGGTCGGCGAGCAGAACCTCTATGCCCGGGCCAAGCAGCTCGTAGGTGACCGGGATCCGCGCAGCCACGAGTTCTCGATCCAACTGCGCCCGTTCGACGCGGACAAGTCGGGTGCCGGCCTGGGGCTTCCGCTACTGATCGCTCTGGTGGGAGGACTGCTTGAGCGGAGCACAAGAGGCGGAACAATCGTCGTCGGCCCTCTAAACCTCGGCGGCTCCATCGAGATGCTCCAGAACCCGGTCGCCATCGCTGAACTGGGGGTCGACAAGCAGGCCGCCACCCTGCTGATGCCCGTTGCTGCACGGCGGGCCCTGAACGACCTGCCCGACGACATCTGGACGAAGATCAACATCGAGTTCTACAGCGACCCTGCAGACGCTGTTTTTAAGGGACTTATGGAGTAGGGTTTTCCGTTCAGCTCATAGGGTGAGGTCATGTACGAGATCCTCACGAACCCGGAAGAGATCGCAGATGCTCAGCGACGCTTCCAGAAGCAGGTCGGCTCGGTATCCAGGCAAGCCGGCGATACGGCGCTGGGATTCCGTGGAGGGTCCGTATCTTGCCACGCTTCCTGGCTCCCCGAGCACGGCATGTGGCACGGCCATCGAGAGCTGGAGCGGCGCCACTGGAACGCCTTCGGCTTCGGCAATCCCTTCGATCGCACGCCGAGTATCGTCGTCGAGATCTGCCCACCGCTCAAGGGCATCGACCGAAGAACGTCGGGCGTCTTCGTTCGCTGCCGTGACGATCATGGTCGCGTGTGGCTGGCGCTGACGGCGCCCACATGAGCAGGTGCCAGCAGACAATGACCCGTGGCACTCGTAGTCGATACGTCAGTTCCGCAAACTCCGTGGAGAACCCGTGAGACCACCGAGCTCACAGCGACAGATCGAGTTCATCACGCTCGTCCAGCGGGTACTCGACGAGGGCGTTTTCACGAGCACCCTCAAGTACGCGCTGCTGCTCACCCTGGCCGACCTGGCTGTCGAGCGAGGCCCGGAAGATGGCTCGCCCCTGTCATTGAGCACGCGCGATGTCGCGCCGCGGATCGCGGAGTACTACTGGCGACAGGCCAAGCCGTACTACTCGGGGACCAGTCACGAGAACGGCAGGGTGCTGAAACAGGTCGGTGGTCAGAGCGACCTGAAGGTGCTCAGACTTCTGAAGCCACTCGTCAGGCGGCACGGTTCGATAGCCGGCCTGCGGCAGGACCGAGAGGCCTATCGGTTGCTCCTCATCGAGATCAAGGACAACATCCGCGCCATGCCGCTGTGGAAGCTGCAGGTTGTGGGCGGGGAACCCCTGGAGTTCCTCTATGAACAGGTCGGCAGCGGCTCCCG
>CAYYHT010000514.1:0-1018 GCA_964471355.1 uncultured Enterobacteriaceae bacterium | reverse complement strand
CCGCTTCACGCTGACAGGCACGGCAGTCTTCTGCCTGCGCCGCTTCCGCTCCCTCTTGGCCGACATGGTCCAGGCCGCCTGGATTCGTCGCCTACGATCGTTCAAGGGGAACGCACGCGTGTTGGGCCAGACTGTGGACCTACAGGAGTTCCTCTTCGGCGCCGACCGCAAGGCGCTATCTGCCTACAAGCCGATCTTGCGGGATCAGCATGACAACCGCTGCTTCTACTGCCGCCGATCCCTGGGCACCTCGCGTGGGGTGGTCGACCACTTCATCCTCTGGACCCGATTCCAGGTCGACCTCGGCCACAATTTCGTCCTGGCCGACGGCAGGTGCAACGGCCACAAGTCGGATCGGCTCGCCTCCTGGGATCACCTCGCCCGTTGGTCAGACCGCAACGCGACGTGGGGAGACCAACTGGCGTCGGCGTTTAGCGGGCGAGATCTGCCCCACGACCTGGGAGTCTCCGTCAAGATCGCACGCTGGGCTTACGGCCAGGCTGAGTCGACACACGCACAGACGTGGATAGGCGGTAGGGATTCGCTCGAGCCGCTGCAGGCCGACTGGCGGGCGCTGCTGTGCTGAGTACCGACACCGAGACCACCATTCGGAGAGCTAGAGATGCCCGAAGCGACTGATGCTTGGCGTGTCGGTTCACTGTTCGACGTGCACTTCGTCGGCGCCGGAGACGAGATCTCCGGAGACACCATCTCGAAGGTGCAGTCCAGTGGCGCAACGGATCGGTTCGAACTCACCGGGCCCGACGGACTCCGACTGACCCTGGCCCACGTGCGCTGGAGGACGGCCGAGCGAGAAATCCGAGTTCTGGCGCGATACCAGTCACCCGAGCGATTCGACAGCCTGAAAAACCGCAGGAGGTTGGGAGTCGACCCCTCCACGCCGAGCGAGAGGACGGTGGCCCTCAAGCCTGTTCGATACAAGGGGGCGCCTGGAACGAGCCATGGAAATGATCTTCTGAACCTGACCCACCTGCTCAGCGAAAGCTGACCCACCTCG
>CAYYHT010000513.1:0-5856 GCA_964471355.1 uncultured Enterobacteriaceae bacterium | reverse complement strand
GACCACCGAGATCTACACTCTTTCCCTACACGACGCTCTTCCGATCTATGCTGCCGGCGCACGTCAAAGACGCCCTTCTGCTTTTCGTACAGGGTCTGGATTGCGTCGCCCACCAGCAGCATCTCGCGAACGAACTTCTTGTCGCTGTCGGACAATGTGGTGAAGTCGGTGGTGATGACCGTGCGGCGGCCCTGAGCGAGTTCCTTGCGCACCGCCTCCAGGCGCGGATCGGTCTCGGGGGGCTCGACCTCGACCACAGGTTCGGTGACGACCGGTTCAGCGGGTTCGGTCTTTTCTGCGGAGCCGCCACAAGCGACCAGGAAAGCGAGCCAGAGCACAAGCACCTCGGAGTTCGGCGGATGCTCTACCACGCAGTCAAAGGCCGCGCTCCTCGTTGCAAGCTGTTGCAAGTCCGCTATGCCATGTCGGGGCGAGGTATGCAGCTTGTCCCTGGAGGTACCTGTGATTCGAGCCGTCGTCCGCCGCTGCGCGTGGCCCACCATCATTGGCACCAATCTGCTGTTGGCCTGGTGGGGCCTGCAGACTGGCTGGGACCACGGTTCGCTTGTCGGCATGCTGTCGGTCGGAGTGGCCGTTCCCGTCCTGATTCTGCAGCGGCTGTTGCCGTACGAATCCACGTGGCGCGGCTGGCATGTCGATCTTGTCACCGACCTGCTGCACACCGTGTTCTCAATGGGGGCCGCAACCGAGCTGGTCAAGGCGCTGCTGTTCGGCTCCATCGTCTGGGCGTCGGCACAGCTCTCTCACCTGCTGGGCATGACCCTGTGGCCGACCTACTTGCCTCTATTTGTGCAGTTGCCACTCGCCCTGCTGATCGGCGAGCTGATGACCTATACGCTGCACCGAGCCAGCCACGAACATCCGCTGCTGTGGCGCATTCACGCCCTGCATCACAGCTCCGAGCGGCTGTACATGCTCTCGGGCGGCCGCAACCATCCCATCTCGACCGCACTGGCCTATGCACTCGGCACCTTGCCGCTGATCTTGATGGGCGCCCACGCCGAGATCCTCGTGCTGACCGCCGTGTTCACGGCCACCAACGGCATGCTGCAGCACGCAAACATCGACTACGTCTTCGGACCGCTCAACTGGGTCATCAGCACCGCCGACCTGCACCGGTGGCACCACAGCGAAGTGGTCCACGAGTCGTGCAGCAACTACGGCTCCAACCTCATCGTCTGGGATGTGCTGTTCGGAACGCGCTTTTTGCCCGCTGACCGTCGCATCTCCAAGGTGGGCCTGGGCCCCGATTCCGACTTCCCCAATGACTTTGTCGGGCACCTCATGAGCCCGTTCACGATGCGGGTTTGACCAGCGCCAAGAACCGCGCAACCGTGCGCCGGTCCCAGTTCTCGAGCGCATTCGTCACTGCGGTCGCCGGGTCATTGGCCATCAGCCCGGCCACCACCTCGCCGATGATCTTGCGGTGACTCTCTCGGTCGCCGTACAGCGCCTCGGCCGCCTGCGGCACCTCCAGCGAGAATCGCTCGATGGCCGAAAACACCGAGCTGATGGCGAAGTTGTCCGCAGCATCGACAAACACCCGCGTCAATCGGCTGTCGGCGACCGCAATCTCTTCGATGGTGGTGGCGGTAGCCAGTGACGTGGCCACCGCAGCCAAGGCCGGAGCCGCCATCATCAGTGAGGGCAGGCGCGTGCGAATCAAGTGGGCCGCAATCACCCGGCGCATCTCGAGAAAGTCCGAGAACATGCGACCCAGACGGTCGGGGTCATCTTGAAAGGCCTCGAACCACAAGGGCATGATCGACAGGTCACCGGTGCCTTGCGGGTCATTGACAGTGATTCCGCTGCCTCGGCGCACGGACACTAGCTTCGATGCCGCAAGCCGATCCACCGCTCGCTGAATGGTGGGCACAGTGGTCTCGAACTGCTCGGCCAGCTTGCGCACGGACGGCAGCGTCGTGCCAATCGGGTAGTCTCCCCGCAAGATTCCCACCGCGATCGTGCGCTCGATTCGCTCTGCTGCGGTCTGCGACATCTGTTGACTGGCTCCTCTTGGCGAACTGTATAATACAATCTTCGTACAAACAAGCAATCCGACGGGAGAACCCATGACTTGGCACAACCGACCCAGCGCAGACCTCGACGAGCGCCTCCAGATCTTTGTCGAGGCGGGCCTGCTGAACGCCGTCCCTACGTGGTGGCAGGAACAGCAGGGCACGCTCGAGATGACCCCATGGGTGCTCTCGCCGGACGTCACCAACGAAGGCCAGTACCGCGACAGCCTCTGGGCCAAGCCGGTGGTCCGCCAGCCCTTCCTGGCGATGTACATCGGGCTCGATCACTTCGCGACGGGCAGCGGTCTGAAGATGAAATTGAGCTCGATCTGCCGGCACCTTCAGCTGACCTGGCATGACGGAATGCCCGTGTTCGACCTGCAAGTCATCCAGAGCCATGAAAATGGACTTGAGATCTTCCGGCAAAAGACGCTGGAGCTGATCGCGGACGAGACCCCCGAGGCTCGGCGCCAGAACCAGATTGCCCGGCGGCTGTTTCCCGATCCCGTCGCCTACTACCGCCTGTTTACCGACCCCGGTGGCTATATCGACCGCGCTCAGGCCTTCGACTACCCGACGGCGGAGCAGCAGAACAGCAAGGTTCCGGCTCACTTCTTCAGCCTGGTTGGCTTTCTGCAGCACTGCGCAGACAACCACCCCGCGACCCGTCGCGAGGTCGGTCTGATGCTTCCCGCGCGGGTGGCCCGCTTGGCGCTGCAGAACTGGATTGGCCCCGACGCCGCCACGCGCGCTCCCATGCCCTGGGCCGCCTGAAGTCCGCGCCGACGCTGCCATCGGGCTAAGGTCCGGGTGCGGAGACCCACATGGTGCTGATTCCAGATCATCCGGACAACGAAAACCAAGCTCCTAGCGAAGATATGTCCGACCCGAATCCGCCAGACCAAGTCGGGGGATTCACAGTTGGCGAGAGCATCGGTGCCGGCAGTGGCTCGATTGTCTACGACGCCAAGGACGAATCAGGCACCCGCGTGGCCTTCAAGGTCATTCGCCGGGTCGCGATGGCCGACGACGCCCGGCTGCGACGATTCAAGAACCAGCTGAAGTTGCTGGAGTCGGTCGCTCACCCCAACGTCATCTCAGTGTTGGGAAGTGGCGAGCTTGAGGACGGGCGCCCCTGGTTCGCCATGCCCTTTTTGTCGGGCAGCCTCGCGGACCGCATTGGCACGGACAAGACCTTCAATGTGCTGGCAGCCATCGAGCTGGTGTTCGAGCTGCTAGCCGGCTTGCAGCGTGTGCACGCCGCCGGAGTGGTGCACCGAGACATCCGCCCAGTGAACGTGCTGTTCGGTACAGATGACCGCCCGATCATCGCCGACTTCGGCGTGGCGCGCATGAACCCCGACGAGGGCGAGTCGATCATCACCCAGGTCGGCGACGACATCGGCGGTGTGGGCTACGCCGCCGGCGAGCTTCGCGGCGACCCCCACAACGTCGGACCCGAGGTCGATGTCTACTCCGTCGGTTGCGTGCTCTTTGTGCTGATGACCGGCAGATCGGCGCTCGACCTAGAGTTCGCCACCCAGAACCAGAACGTGATGCGCGGCGTACCGGCGCTGGTTCGACCGACACTGCTCAAGGCCACCGCCTACCAATCCAAGGATCGGTACCAGAGCGCCCGAGAGTTCGCGATCGAGCTGGCCTCGGTCTATGACAAGTGCGCCGAACAAGCAGACAAGCCCCAGAATGGCGCCGACTGGATGCTGCGCTTCGACAAAGAGGCCCCTAAAGAGATCCCAGACTTCGAAGATCCTCGCACCGTGCAGCCGGCCACGACTTCGATGATGGCAGCAGTGGGACCCAATCCAATCGTGATGGGCGTCATCGGTTTCGTCATCGTCGCGGTGATCGGAGGCGCGGGTCTGGCGCTGGCATTTGGCATGATCACCCTCTGATCACATCGCTGCAGCCTCGGGCTCCAGCCACTTGTACAGGGCTTCGCACAGCTCGGGTCGCGTGATGGGCTTCGACAGAAAGTCCGACATGCCGCACTCGACGCACCTGCGACGGGTCTCCAAGTCGACGTTGGCGGTGAGCGCCAGGATGGGCGTTTGGGTGAAGCGAGGGTCCGCACGCAACGTCCGCGTGGCCTCGAAGCCGTCCATCTCGGGCATCTGGCAGTCCATCAATACCGCTGAAAATTCGCCTTTGTCCATCTTTTCGACGGCTTCTCTGCCGTTCTTGGCGATGGTCACGTTGTAGTCCAAACTCTTGAGAAACGCGGTCACGATCATCTGGTTGACCATGTTGTCTTCGGCCACGAGGATGCTCATCTTGGAGCCCGTGTGTGCAAGCGGCACGTCGTGCTCGGAGTCCGTGTCTTCGTCCCCAACCACTTCGAGTGGAAGGGCGAACGTCGATTTGTCACCGACATCCGTCGTCTCGTCGACCAGATCTCCTAGGGCCTTGAGAGGCAGCTCAAATCCGAACCGGGTTCCCACCTGCCAGGTGCTGGACACATCGATCTTGCCCCCCATCATCTCGACCAGATGTTGGGCGATCGACAGCCCCAGCCCCGTGCCTCCAAAGCGCCGGGCGGTCCCGGAGTCGGCCTGTTGAAACCGCTCGAAGACCTTCTTGACGACGTCGGGCTGCATGCCAATGCCCGTGTCGCTGACCGAGAATGCGACGCCCGTCTCGGTGGCCTCTGCGCTCAGGCAGATGCGCCCGCTCTCGGTGAACTTCGCCGCATTGGAAAGGAAGTTGAGCAGCACCTGACGCAGCCGCAGCGCGTCGACCTCGTAGTGCGTGCACTCCACATCGACAGTGCAGATGAAGCGAATCTCGCGCTCCTCGATGCTCTCCCGCACCATGTTCGAGACCTGCTCAAGCAACGACGAGAGGTTGGTCGGTTTGGGGCTCAGCTGCAGCATGCCGGCGTTGAGCTTCGAGAAGTCGAGGATGTCGTTGATCACTTCAAGCAGGTGATTGCCAGACCGACGCGCGACGCGCAGCAGCCGCTTTTGGTCGTTCTCGAGCTCGGTGCTCGCCAACAACTCCAAGGTACCGAGTACGCCGCCCAGCGGAGTTCGCAGCTCGTGCGTCATGTTCGCCAAGAACTCGGTCTTGGACCGCTGACCCGCCTCGGCCTCGTCACGAGCGTCCTCGACCTCCTCGCGAGCGAGGTCCTGCGCCTCGCTGATCATGCTCAACCGCGCCACCGCGTCATCGAGCGCCCGAGCAATCTCGCCAATCTCGTCGTTGTGTTCCGAGCCGACCCGCTGCGAGAAGTCTCCTTGCGAGACGCGGGTCAGCACCCGCTGCATGTCCGCAAGCGGTCCCAGTGCGCGAATCAACCCCGAACCCGACAGCACCGCCACAAGGCCGATGGCCAACGTGACCAGCCACATCAATTGCGCCGTCGATTGGGTCAGGTTGGACGTGCGCCTGAGTCGCGCGTCCATGTTCGCGACGCGGTCCGCCGATGCGGTCGCCAGCAAGTCCACCAGGTCGCGCTTGGCGTCGGACAGCCTCGCCGCACTGCCAGCAGCCACCAAGGATTGCCCCTCATCGACCTGTCGAACCGCAGTCCGCGCGTCCTCATCAAACGCGCCATAGGCCACGAGCATGGCCGGATCGTCGCCGGCCAACTCGGCCAAGATGGCCGCGTTGCTCAGCTCGCGGACCTCATAGGTCGCCCGTTGCCCGGTCTTCTGCAGCAGCACAGCATCGCGCACCAAGGTCTCGGTATCGCCAAGCTGAGAGACCAACGTCGCCGCGCCTCGGTTCCACATCAGCTGTGCGTGGATTGCCGCTGCTTCCTCACCCAGCTGCCTCTGCGTATTGAGCGCAAAGAGCA
>CAYYHT010000512.1:0-5884 GCA_964471355.1 uncultured Enterobacteriaceae bacterium | reverse complement strand
AGGCTGCCCTCGCCATACTTCTGTTCGCGCTGAATGCTGTCGTAGCCAGTCAGCTCGGCGATGTGATTCGCCTGCAATGCCTCGCCCACGACTCGGTTGTGCACAGCGGTATTCACCGCAATCCAGGTCCCGTCTACTTGCGTCTGTTCCAGGCTCCACTTGAGCTTGCGCTTGGGGTTGTCGTGAAAACTGAGCCGCGCCATGCAGCCGGCCACCCAGCAGCCGGTCATGGCGCCAGGGTTGGCACAGTGGGCCGTCAACACGGTCCCGTCCTCGAACTCCACGTCGGCCAGAAATCGCTTGTACCGCTTGAGCAGCACCGCTTGGGTCAGCGGCGTCGGGTAGTTCACGAGACGACCCGCCAGACACCGACCTTGAGGTATCGCCCCTCGGGAAACCACGTCGCAGCTGGGAAATCGGGGCCTTGGCCTCCCCAGAAGATCTCCTGGCCTCGCTTGCTCACCTTCTTGAGTCCGCGCGCCACATGACCCCGGAAGTCGCGAGGCGACAGCTCGCCTTGGTTGCTGGCAGCGACAATCCATCCGCCCGGCTCGAGCAAGCGGGCGGCGGCGCTGACAAGCCTGGGCCAGTCGCGCTTGGCGGACCACACCCCCGCTTTGCTGTGCGAGAAGCTGGGCGGGTCGAGGACCACAAGATCGAAGGTCTGGCCTGTCCTGCGAAGCCGATCAAAGGCCTTGAAGACGTCCATGGCCAGGAACTCATAGGCACTCGGATCCAAGTCATTGGCGGTGAAGTTCGCCTCGGCACGGTCCAGATAGCGACTCGACAGGTCAACGGTGACGATGTCCGACGCGCCTCCGAGTGCTGCAGCCACCGAGAACGCCCCTGTGTACGCAAAGGCATTGAGCACGGCCTTGCCACCCCAGTGAGGCTCTAGCCACGCCCGCACCTCGCGCATGTCGGCATAGACACCCACATCGGGGCCCTCGGCGGGGTAGCACAGCAGGCTCATTCCCCTCTCACGCACGACCACGGGACCCGTTGAGGCCCGGCCCGTGAGCAAGCCTGGCGCCGGGTCCAACGTTCCCTTTCGCTTGGTGTCTCGTGGGTCGGGTCGGTAGCAGAGATAGACGCCACGCGGGCTGCGACGGTCTTCGAGCCAAGCCAACACCCCAGGCAGCAAGCGGCCCACTGCGGGACTATCAATGGCGATCACCGCAAAGTGGTCCCACCAATCGATGCGCAGCCCAGGCAGCCCATCGTTCTCGGCATGGACAAGTCGATAGCCCGTGGTCCCTGGGTCCACGACCTGGTCCCGCAGGGTGGCCGCCCGATCGAGCGTCTGCCACAACCATTCGTCATCGAGCGGTCCATCGTCCCGTCGATACACCCGGACGGCAATCCAGCCTTGGTCCGCCAGTCCGCGGCCCAACACAGTGCCATCCTTGGCCCGAATGCGGACCTCGGATCCAGGCCGCGCGCTGCCCTTGGTGACCTCGTTCGGGTACACCCAACAAAAGCCCTGCCGCAGCCACCCATCGGAGTAGCCGTTGACGAAGATGTCTTTCACACCGCGTCTCCGTCCGGCACGCCGAGCGTGCCCACAATGCCACCCGCTGCAATCCAGGAGCGTTCAGCCCATGAGACCACCAGGCCGCGTGAGGTCGAGGTGACCTGTTCGAGCACCTTGCCCTGCGGACTGCGGATCAGGCCCAAGAGGTCTCCATCGTCGAATTGGTCGCCAGGTCGCAGCAGCGGCTGAAACAGCCCAGCCACGCGGACACGAGGAGCAGCGGCGCGACGCCACGGTCCCGACGCCTCTACTAAGGGAATGTCCAGGGCATCGACCATGCCCATGTGGTCCAAGATCCCCAGCAACGCGTCGAGCATGGTGCCGACCGCAGCCGGATCGGCGTACCGCCGCGGCCCGACCTCGAGTGTGACCGCGGGCACCTTGAGCGTATTCACAACCGCCCCCGCAAGCGAACGATCGAGTGCGTAGCGAGTGTATTGCTCGTCCGGGTATTCACGCAGAATGCACAGCCGAGTCGCCTTGGCGAGTGCTGTCAATCGCTCGCCAAAGACCACCCGGTCCTTGCCGCTCATGCGCACCGGACGGTCGATAATCGCGTACGGGATGGCATCTGTGGTGTCGGCGTGCAGGTCAACCACAGCGTCGGGCTGCCGGGCGCTCAGGTGTTCCCAGATCGACAAGGCCAGCCGCTCATCGCGACGGCGGCGCCCACCCGGAAAGAGGCGATTGAGGTCACGTCCCTCGTCCGGCAACGTGCGGGTACCTGCGGCCAGGCCGCCGGGATTGAGCGTCGGGTACAACACCACAGTCCCGCGGGTGAGCCCAGTCCCAAGCCACGCGTCCAGTGCCTGAACAGCCAGCACGCCGGTGACCTCGTCACCGTGCACATTCGCTGTCACCACCAGTGTGGGGCCCTCTGCCGGGCCTGCTATGCGCACAAAGGGCACATTCCACGGTTTGCGGGAGTCCCCATCGATGTAGCCGACAGTGCGTTGCATGCGCCTTTATAGACGAAGAAGGCCGCCCCGAGGGACGGCCTTTCTGCAATCAGCAGGGATCGGGTCTAGCGGACCCGGAAGAAGTGCACCTGACGGTCGAGCACGACCGCAAGAGTACGCCCAGTCTCGCTGGACTCGAGACTCTCGGCGGCGCCCGGCGTGACCTGCTGACTCATGATGTCGCCGGTGTAGCCGTCGATGATCACAAGCGAGCCGCCAGAGCCGTTCGCGGTGCTGACAACGGCCTGGCCGTTGAGGGATTCGAGACTGGCGACCGTGCCATCGAGGGGCGTGGCGAAGCGCACACCACCGTCGGCTTCGATGCCGCGCAGCTCGGAGCCACCCGCATCGGCAACGTAGAGGACCTGCGCGCCAGCGTCCCACACGGCCATATCGCCCGAGTCCACCGAGATGGAGCCGTCGGGGCTGACCGAGTTGACAGTGCCGTCGGAGACGACAAAGACAGTGCCGGTCGAGCGGTCGACGCTCATGTCGCTGAGATTGCCACCAGCAACGGTCTGCTGTGCCTGGACGTCACCGGACCAGTCCACCGAGACGCCCTCGGGGGTGTCGCGAACGGCCACAATGCCGGAGTCGACCAGCGCGCCATCGACGATGTCGCCACCGGGAACGGTCGGGTCGTAGTTCCAGTCCCAGCCGTAGTCGTCGGGCTGGTAGATGTGCAGTCCGTCGGTACCGCGGACGAGGACCACGCCGTCGAAAGCATCTTCGACTTGGTCATCGGACTCAGCGACATCGACATCTTGGCCAATCCACGCATTGTCGACGTCGATTGCGCAGGTGTTGCCGACCATGCCGCCCTGGGCGGTGCCGTCATTCTCAAAGACCAATCCGCGGGTCTCGTCGTACAGGGTGGACTCGTGCTGGAATGCCACGTTGGAGGGAGTGCAGCCGACTGCAACTCCGAGGGTCATGGCGATCGCGATGGTGCGCATTGAAGAAACCTCCGAAAACTTGTTCAACAAAAAAGGGTGTCTGGCCGATGAGTAAGCAAGAGCTGTGCCAAGAGTGCTCGACCTAGCTGGTAGCTGCCTTTTTCATCGGATGAGATGAAGCGCAGAGCCCTGGGACGAGGATTCCACGACATCTCTGTCATAAACATCGTAGCGGAACCGCGGGAAATGGGGACGTCAAAGCATGTCTCGCATCATGGACAACCGCCGTCCACAACCGGTTCCGATCACCCGTTGAGGTCGGAGCTCCGCGTGACGCCCGCGGCCGCCATCAGTTGCTTCTTGCGTGCCCGCGATGGCTTGTTCTGAGATGGCTGATCGCGGTGCAGTGGCGGTTTGTCGGCATCCCAAATGCCACGGCCCAGGCAGCGGTTGACCGCCACTCCGCTCATGGCAAAACCGAACATTGCCGTGATCCAAGGCGCTGATCCCTGAACTTGAAAGCGGGACTCACAGCCATGAACGTCGTTCCAGTCCTTGTTTGGGCAGATGCACTTGAAGCCCGCCTGCACGAACGGGTCGAGGTCGGCTGGGTGCTCCTCGGACCAGACACACTCAACTCCCGTCTCGATTCCTCGCTGCCGAAGGCAATCGCGAACGATGCGTGCAAACGGGTCAATGCGGGTGGCGGCAAGGTCGGTGACGCGAATGCGCGTGGGATCGACGCGCCCCCCGGCCCCCATAGAAGAGACGACCGGAATGCCCCGTGCGACCAGTGTGGTCAGCAAGTGGACCTTGGCGGTCATGTTGTCGATGCAGTCCAGCACCATGTCATAGGGCCGGTCCAGAATCTCCTCGGCTGTATCGGGGCTGTAGAACTTCTGAATGGCACGGAAATCACCCTTGGGGCGAATCGAGCGCACTCGCTCTTCCATGACTTGGGCCTTGGGCCGGCCCACCGTGTCGCGGGTGGCCAACAACTGCCGATTGAGGTTGGTGATGCACACCTCGTCGAAGTCCACGATGGTCATGTGTCCGACACCCGATCGAGCGAGGGACTCGGCCGCCCACGACCCCACTCCCCCCAGTCCGATCACGCAGAAAGACGCGTTCTGAAGCGTCTTGTAGTCGTCGCGACCCAGCAGAAGCTCGGTGCGGTGGAAGGGGTGCATCTTGTGCTGCACGCCATCGTCAGTGGGCTTGATGTGGGTCATTGGGTCGGTCCCGCGGTCCAAGAACCGTAGATGCGCAGAGTGCCGGCGCCCTCGGTGAACGTCTCGTCGAAGGTCACGGTGATTGTGCCGTCAGCGGCCTTGGTGCCCGTGAATGCGAGGGTCTGCGGATTGTCAGGCAGCGCCATCTCACCGGTGACGGAGTTGCCAGCCACCATGCCCGTGATGTCGAAGGTGCTCTCGGCAATCAAGCCAGGATCGCAGGCCCCACTGCCCGAGAAGTCCCCTTCTGGTTGCAGGGTCATGGACATTCCGAGATCGGCACACGGCACCGTACCGGTGTACAGCGGAGAGGTGACATCACTGGTGACGTCCATGCTTCCGGTGTAGTCGATGGGTTCGGGGGGCAGCTCGACGATGGTGATGCTCACCGATGCGGTGCCCACACCGTCCTCAACCCAGGCCTCGACATCGATGTCGTGGGTTCCGACTTCGAGGTCATCCATCACGACGGTGTTGCCGGCGACGTTCCAGTCCTGTGCTGTCCAGGTCGGGTCGACATCGACGGGCAGGCCGTCAGCTGTGATGGCGGCATCGAGCAGGACGCCAGTGCCGAAATTGAACTCCTCGCCCGCGGTCGGCGCCAGCACATCGACCACAACAACAGGAGGTGTCGAGCAAGCGGACATCACAATCAGGGTCGTGGCCAAACCGAACAGGCGCATCGGAGCCTCCAAGCGGGCCCCTCATATACCCAGTCAGGCGCGTCGTTGCGACAGCACCCAGCACGAGACCAACAGCAGCAGGGCCCGGGCGACGGTCTGAAGTTCGCCGCCGGCTTTCAGCGGGCCCAGATCGACCGGGATGATGCCCCACAGATCGCCCTCGTCGGTGGCTGGGGCGGGAAAACGTCCGCGCTCCAAATCCTGGCCCTGCCACTGCACAGAGAACCAGGGTGTCGCTCCCACACGCTCGGTATCCAGCGAGTTGTGGTCAAAGGACTCGGACATCCACGCAGTGACAGCATCCCTGCCAAATGGCCCCTCATCTTCGTCGACTCCAAAGAGATGTCCGCCGATGGAGAGAACAGCGGGGACCCTGTCCCTCAGACCGGCGTGTCGAGCCATGGTGCGGGTGACCACGTGAGCGCCGAGCCCCTCACCAATCAGGACCAAGCGCTCGACGCTGGTGCTGACCGCTCCCTCGATGCGGCGACCCACCTCGTCTGCAGCATCATCTGGCGACACCTCGTTCCACGGGACCTCGAGCACCCGAGGTCCCAGTTCTGCGATGAGAGCGTCAAAC
>CAYYHT010000511.1:0-5898 GCA_964471355.1 uncultured Enterobacteriaceae bacterium | reverse complement strand
GGCCGCGTTGTTCCCGGACCGAATCGATCTGGGCCTGGGCCGGTCAGGTGGCAGCGAGGGACGCGCTCCCCAAGCCCTGCGCCCGGACATGGCCCAAAGAGATGCCTGGAAACTCATCGACGAGCTGCTCTCCTATCTAGGAAAAGGCACCAGCAAGCGCCCCTTTCAAGAGGTCTTCGCCTCACCTGCCGGCGGCCCCGGACCAGCACCCTGGGTCCTCGGCACCAGTCCTGCAAGCGCCCGATTCGCCGCAGAACGCGGCCTGCCCTATGCCTTCGGCGGATTCTTGGATCCGCGAGCGCTGATGCCATCGATGCAGGCCTACCACCAGAACTTCAAGAGCTCGCGCTGGCTCGACCGGCCCTACCTAAATCTCGGTTGGTATGTACAGGCTGCCGAGACCGAAAAAGAAGTGTTTGAACAGGCTCTCTCGACCGAGCACTGGTTCGTCGAGTCGTTCCTGCGGGGTCAAAACAAGCCCTTCGTCAGCCCCAAAGAGGCCGCGCGACACGACTACAGCACCCCCGAGAAGATGGCGTTGGAGTTCCGTCGCTCCAGCAGCCTGCTGGGCACTGCACCCCAGATCCTCAGCGGACTCGAGAGCATGCGCAAGAGCTGGATGGTCGACGAGTTCACCCTGGTGACCATCGCCCACGATCCGGCCGCTCGTGCCGAGAGCTACCGACTGATCGCCGCCGCGAAGTAGGCTCAATATTTTGGGCGGCCCACCTCGCCAAGGGGCGCCCCCTCGGCGGGCCGCACATATTTGGGCGGCCCACCTCGCCAAGGGGCGCGCCTTCGCTCCGGAGGCGGGCGCGAGCAAGCTCGCTGGCCTCCTCGCTGCAGCCGCGCCCCCTCGGCGGGCCGCTCAGTCGCTAGACAGCAGCGCGTCGAGGTCGTCGAGCTGGCTTAGGTCGGCTTCGGTGGCCGGCTGCACCGTCTGTTCTTCGAGCGGCGGCAGGTCGCGGTCGTCTGCGGAACTGCCCGAGTCGCCTTCGGTGCGCTCGGCCTTTTCGCGCTCGCGGCGACGTCGGCGGGGCTCCCAGGTGTGAGGGTCGGGACAGACCGGCACCGGGAACTCGCCGCGTTCTTCCACATCCCAGGTCGCTTTGAGCTCGCCCAAGGCGCGGTCCCAGCGAGCCAACATTGGCGGGATGGCAAACGGCACCAACAGAGACGCGGCTTTTTCGCACAGGCCATCGAGGCGACCGTCGGTCTTGATGGGCTCGCGGCTGTACACGCCGATGGCCGGGCCATGCTTGTCGCGGTGCAGCAGGACGACGGCCTTGACCATGTCCAGCACTTCGTGCAGCGCTGCGGGCTGGAACTGCGCTGGAGGGCTGTCTAGCGTGGCAAAGCCCGTCAACAGGAACAGGCGCTCCATGAGCGGCTCGTGGTCTTCGTCGCCGGTCACGATGGCAAAGCCACGCACACGATCGGCGGTGGGCACTTCGCCAAGCACCTCGCGAATCTCGCGCACGCCACTGACGCCGCGACTCCAGCGAACGCGCATCTCTTCGGAGCGGCCGCCGGCTCGGTAGCCCTCGTAGACCTCGACGTCTTCGGCTTCGTCGGGAATGTCGGCTGGGTGACCGTCTTCCATGAACGCCAGCATGGGGCGTCGCGGAAAGAGGCTGGTGATGAGGGCGGCCAGATCGACCTTGCTGTGGGGCACCCCGCGCAGGGCATCGGAGGCGCTGTCGTCGGTAAACGCAGCGCCGCTGATGGTCAGGCGGTGGATGGTGCCGAGCTCCCAGTCCTCGGGGACTTCGTAGGGCTCGATCCAGCGCTCGCGTCCGCGGCACAAGCGTCCGGGGTCACGGGTGTTGAACTGGGTGTGGGAATAGCCGAGGGCGTGAATCATGGCGGCCACCCGATAACTCGATATGCCGAGCGGATGTCCGAGACCTTCTACATCACGACTCCGATCTACTACGTCAATGGCCGCCCACACATCGGTCACGCGTACACCACCATCGCTGCAGACGCCATCTGTCGCTATCGACGAGACAAGGGGCACCGAGTCTACTTTCTCACTGGCACCGACGAGCACGGTCAGAAGGTGTACGAAACAGCAGTGAAGCGCGGCATGGAGCCCAAGGCCCACTGCGACGACATGGTCGTGCACTGGAAGGCGACCTTCGCCAAGCTCGACATCCAATACGACCGCTTCTTTCGGACCACCGACGCCGATCACATCGCCAACGTCAGCGCTGTCCTGTCGATGCTGCACGAGCGCGGCGAGATCTACCAGCAGGACTACACGGGCTGGTACCACGTGGGCGACGAGATCTTCGTCACCGAAAAGGACATCGAGGACGGCAAGTATGACAAGGCCGATCTCAAAGAGATCTCCGAGTCCAACTACTGGTTCAAGATGGGCAGCTACGGCGACAAGCTTCGCCAGCACCTCGAAGACAATCCGGGGTTCATCCAGCCCACCAGCCGCCTGAATGAAGTGAAGGGTTTTCTCAAGAACACCCTCGGCGACCTGTGCATCAGCCGGCCCAAAGCGCGCATGCCCTGGGGCATTCCGCTGCCCTTCGACGAAGAGTACGTCACCTATGTGTGGTTCGACGCGCTGCTCAACTACCTGACTGCCACGGGCTACCACCCCGACGCCGACAAGCAGAATCCTCCCGAAGGATTCAACTCCTATGAAGAGCTGTGGCCCGCGAACTTCCACCTGGTCGGCAAGGACATCCTGACCACCCATGCCGTGTACTGGTCGACCATGCTGTTCGGCATGGGCGTGCCTCCGGTCCAGTGCCTGTACGCGCACGGCTGGTGGACCAGCAAAGACGGCGCCAAGATGAGCAAGTCCAAGGGCAATGCCATCGACATCGACCTGCTGATTGCCCAGGACTCGTACGGGGTGGACGCGACTCGCTACTTCTTCCTGCGCGAGATCGGCTTTGGCTCCGATGGTGGCTTTAGCTACGACGGCTTCCAGACCCGCTACAACGCCGACTTGGCGAACGATCTGGGCAACCTCGCCCACCGCGGCCTGTCGATGACCACCAACTGGCTGGGCGGCAAGGTCCCCGCACTGGGCAGCATCGGCCCCGAAGAGCAGAACCTGCGCGAAGTCGCCGCACGGGCGTTCGCGACCTTCGACTCCGAGATCGAGCAGCTGCACTTCAACAAGGCACTCGAGGGTCTGTGGGAGCTGGTCAAGGCCGGCAACAAGTACATCGACACGACCCAGCCGTGGGCGCTGAACAAGGCAGGAAAGACCGAAGAGCTGCAGACGGTCATGCGCCACGTGCTCGAGATTTGCTTCGTAGCCAGCGCCTTGCTGCGCTGCGTCACTCCGGCCAAGGCCGACGACCTGCTGGGCAAGCTCTCGGTCACCACCGATCAGCGCAGTGCATGGCTCAAGAGCGCGCTGGCCGGTGATGTGCAGTGGCTGAGTGCCCTGAACTCGGGAGACTCCATCACCCTGGGCGACCCGCTCTTTCCGCGGCACAAGAAGCACCCGCCCGCGATTGCCGACCTGTTCGCTGCCGAAGAGGCCGCCAAACCCGCCAAGAAGCCCAAAAAGGCCAAGAAGCCCGCTCCGCCCACCCCCGACGACGCGATTGTGTACGACGAGTTCGCCAAGGTTCGCCTGCGCGTCGGTCACATCAAGGCCTCGGCAAAGCACGACAATGCCGACAAGCTGTTGGTGCTACAGGTCGACTGTGGCGAGGGCCGCACCCGTCAGATCTGCGCGGGCATCGCCGGCAAGTTCAGCCCTGAAGAGCTGGTCGGTCGCAAGGTCGTGGTGGTCGCCAACCTGGCACCCCGCAAGATCCGCGGCGAGTGGTCCGAGGGCATGCTGCTGGCCGCCGGCGAAAAAGAAGTCGTCGATCTGCTGAGTGTCGATGCCGAACCCGGCGAGGTCGTGCGCTAGCCCAGGAGCGGTCAAGAGTCAGGGCGCTGATGCATCCTATTTCGCCGACCGAATGGGTGCCGATGCCCAAATGACGGCGTCGGAGGTCTCATGCGAGTCCGTCTGCGCGTCGTTGGACCCTCGCGACCAGGTTGATGTGGAGTCGTGCAGCATGACTCTTGACGATGGCGTCGCCGCCATGACGCGCGAGGCGGTTGAAGCCCTCACCACCTTGGGGACGATAAGCTGCTCCGGATGGGCGGAGTACGAGTGCGACTAGCGTGCCGACATGGCGTTGGAGCAACGGGATGACCAGCAAGAGCCGGAGGTCAGCTCGTCCGCTTCGGCGAGGCAGAGGCACCTTGAACCTACTCGCTGTGCTGCTCATGGTGCTGACCCCGGCCTGTGTTAGCCCACCGCCGACGTCTTGCGGCGACGAAGAGCTTCTGCTCGACCGTGAGTGTCGCCCGTTCCACGAGCTGGTTTGGTTCTTCCATCTTCACAGCGCAAGCGTCGGACCGGAGCGCCCTGATGGAGAGCCTTGGGACGCCGATGGCACTCCCCCGGACTTGATGGTCGATCTGTGGGGACCTGGAGGAGGTAGCTGCCACACCAGAATCGTCCAGGACAGCTACGACCCGGTGTGGGATAAGCTCTGTGAACACAGGACCTTCCCACCAATCGAGCGGGTCGACATCTATCTCGGTGATACAGCCCCCGGCCCGACCGCCTGGTCCGCGGACTTCTCGCTCATCGACGACCAGGCGCTCCATTCGCTGATGAGAACGCACGGCGAGCGGGTCGAGGTCTTCGACGAGAGCGGCACGATCACTCTCCGCTACTGGATCGAACACGGCGGTCTGTGGGACGGGGACCGCTAGGCTCAGAGGGCCGCTCGGTAGCAGAATCGGGTCGACCGCGGGCCAATCTTCCTCGCCGCTTCGGCCACGGGTTGGGTGCCGCTGAAGAATCAAGGACCACGGCCAGGTCAATCGCCAGCGGCAGAGCGGTCTCGGGGCTGGCAGGCGTCTTCAGTGTGAGACGTCCGGCGCCCGGGGAGACTTGCCATGGAACGGCGAGTAGGTCTAGAGACGCCAGGGGCCGAGTTAGTGAGGCGTCGATTTGGGGGGCTCATGTCATTGCTGTCGGCATGTCTGGCAGAGGAGGCGGGCAGTCTGCTTGATGCGAGCGAGTGTCTTGTCTGCGGCGTCGAAGTCGTCCTCTGCGATGTGCACCCAGACTTCCAGCAGGTCGGTTCGGGCCGACCGTGCGATTTCGAGTTCGAGGGACATCAGTCCTTTGCAGCGAGGATTCGGCGGCCTTCGTCCTTGATGTCTTCAATGAGGTCATCGTCGAAGGGCATGACTCGTCCGGCGGTGACGTCAGCGTCGGCTGTGCGTAGGAGACGACGAAGCTCTGCCCGGCGGAGTTCCTTGAGTTCTTCACGTTCGCGGAGAACTCGGATGGCCTCGCGTACGACTTCACTGGAGGAACGGTAGAGCCCAGAGGCCACGCGTTCGTCGATCCAGCGCTTGAGTTCGTCGGTAAGCGAGACGTTCATGAGTTCTCCTGTGTCCATATATGGCCAAGTTTGGCGTACAGCAAGAGATCGCCTGGGAGTATGAGCTCGCGCTGCTGTTCGTGGCTCGCCTACCCAACAGTGGCGCACGCTTCGGCCGAGAAGGGTCAATTCGCGGCTACTCGACTTGGATGAGTACTTCGTGGTCTCTGTACGTCTCGGGCCGATACGCGGCATAGCGGCCGTCGGCAGTGACGCACAGGATGGCTTCTGCGGGTTCGGAAAAAGCTTCTGTGAGTGCAGGGTATCTCTGCAGGAACGCCCCCTCAGCGGAGAAACGGATCGCGGGGGCGCTCCACGCCGCATCGGGGAGAGCGGGGGTGATCACGCTGGGCGCGAGCCAGCTGCCGAGGTCGTGGAAGAGGCTCTGGCGGAAGCGCCGAAGCCCCCGTTTGGTCTGTAGCAGAGAGAGTGCACGGTCTCTCCGTGTGCGTATCAGAGACTT
>CAYYHT010000510.1:0-5899 GCA_964471355.1 uncultured Enterobacteriaceae bacterium | reverse complement strand
GTCCTCGTCGTAGCCCTCGTCCGTGTCCCCGTCGCAGTCGTTGTCCGCGCCATCGCAGTCCTCGAGTGCGGTGGTCAAGATGGCGGAGTCGGAGTCGTCACAGTCGCGGGCGTTGTCCACAAAGCCCGCCGGGGCCTCGCAGTCTTGCAGGGCGACGCCCGGGTTGCCCTCGCCGTCGCCATCGCCATCGCTGTACCAGAGCTGGGCGCCTGTCGAGCCGGGTCCGTCGGGGGTTCCGTTGCAGTCGTTGTCGAGCCCGTCGCAGATCTCGTCGGCGCCGGGATGGGCCGCATCGCTGCCGTCGTTGCAGTCTCGGTTGTCGCCGACGTAGCCCTCGGGCTTGTCGCACGCCTGAACGCTGTCGAGGGTCGATCCGTAGCCGTCGGCATCGGCATCGGCGTACCAAGTGGTCGCGTCGGCCGCGCCCTGCTCGTCGACCACGCCATCGCAGTCGTTGTCGACGTCGTCGCACAGCTCGGTGGCCGAGGGATTGATGCCAGCGGCCGCGTCGTCGCAGTCGTTGCAGGCCGCCACTCCATCGCCGTCCGCGTCCGCATAGCCAACCGATCCGTCGCAGTTGTAGTCCACACCGTCGGTGCAGTCCTCTTCAGCGGCACCGGGATGGATGGCGACGTCTCCGTCGTCACAATCCGATGCGTCGGCGACGTAGCCGGCGGGCTCATCACAGGCCTGAATCGGGGCCGAGCCATTGCCATAGGAGTCGCCATCGGCGTCCACATAGAAGGTCGTGGTGCCCACCGGATCATCATCGACACTGCCATCGCAGTCGTTGTCGATGCCATCGCACAGCTCGGGCGCGCCCGGCTTGACCTCAGCATCGGTGTCGTTGCAGTCGCTCTCGACCGGAAAGCCGTCGCCGTCTTCATCGACGACGACAGGCTCGGGCTCGCGGCAGCCAAACATGGTCAGCAGAATGAGGGGAAACAGGCGCATGGAAATCCTCCGAAGCACCAGTCTACGCCTTTGTCGGCGTTCCGAACAGAGAGCGAGGTACGATGCGGACATTCTGGAGATCCCCATGCGTACCCTTTTGCCGCTCTTGCTCCTCTTTACCGGTTGTCGAGAGGTTGAGACCATTCCCGATGCCGACGGCGACGGCTTCAGCGAGCTGTCCGACTGCAACGACGCCGACGCGACAGTGCACCCCGGTGCAGCCGAGCTGTGCGACGGCATTGATCAGGACTGCGACGCCAGCATCGACGACGAGGCGATCGACGGCGCCACCTTCTATCTAGACGGCGATGGGGACGGCTACGGCAACGGGTCCTTTGCCACCACAGGCTGCGACATGCCTGCGGGGTACATCGCAGACAGCAGCGACTGCAATGACAACGACCCGGCGTTTCATCCCGGGGCCACCGAGGCCGACTGCAGCGACCCCAACGACTACAACTGCGACGGAACAGTCGGGTACGCCGACGGCGATGCGGACGGATTCCCCGCTTGCCAGGACTGCAACGACGACGCGGCGACCATCAATCCGGGGGCCATCGAGCAGTGTGACGCCGCCGACAATGACTGCGACGGCATCACCGACGAGGCCGGCGCCACGGGCGAAGGCACCTGGTTCAACGACCTGGACGGCGACGGCTACGGCAATCCCGACGACTCCCTCACCGGCTGCGATGCGCCCGCCGGCTACGTGAACAACGACGACGACTGCAACGACAGCAGCAGCGAGGCAAAACCCGGCGGCATCGAGGTGTGCGACTCCCTCGACAACGACTGCAGCGGCGTGGCCGACGACGACGCCACCGACGCGCCGGTCTGGTACGCCGACGGCGACAGCGACGGATACGGAAACGCGGCCGTGACCCTCGTGACCTGCGACGCGGGGCCGGGCTGGATCTCCGACTCGTCGGACTGCAACGACACGGACAACTTCACCTTCCCTGGAGCGTCCGAGGTCTGTGACGACGTCGACAACAACTGCGATGGGTCCACCGACGAGGGCCTGACAGGCACCTGGTACGCCGACGGCGACGACGACGGCTTTGGCGACCCATCGGTGTCCATCGAGGGCTGCCCCCTTGGGGTTGGCTGGACCGCCGACGGCACTGACTGCGACGACGCGGATCCAGGGTCGAACCCCGACGCCACGGAGTCCTGCGACGACGTCGACAACAACTGCGATGGCTCCACCGACGAAGGCCTCACGGCCACTTGGTACGCAGACGGCGACGGCGACGGCTTCGGCAATGCGGCGGTCTCCATCAATGGCTGCTCCCCCGGAGCGGGATGGACTGCCGACGGCACGGACTGCAACGACGGAGATGTCGACTCGAACCCGGGCGCCGTCGAGGCGTGTGATGGCGCTGACAACAACTGCGATGGCACCGCCGACGAGGGGCTCGATAGCCGCTGGTACCTCGACTACGACGACGATGGCTACGGTGATAGCACCATCTTTGTTGACGATTGCATCGCGCCAAGCAGTAATTTTTCGGCGACCGACGGCGACTGTGACGACCTGCAGAGCACCATCAGCCCCGGCGAGGCTCCGGGCTGCAATGGCCTGGACAACGACTGCGATGGCGACATCGACAATGACGCCGATGGGGACGGCTACGCGGACATCACCTGCGGCGGAGACGACTGCGACGACTCGAACGCCGCCATCGTGCCCGAGCTCGGAGGCGGCTGCGCCGTCGGCACAAGCTGCCAGGCCATTCTCGATGCGGGCCGCAGCATCGGTGATGGCACCTACTTCATCGATGTCGACGGACCCGGCATTGGCGAGCCCGCCTTTGACGTGTACTGCGACATGACCGCGACAGGCGAGGGCTGGAGCCTGGTTCGCGTGGACGACCACACCGACAAGGGACCGATGAAGTCCGCAGCAGCCGTCGGAACCGTGCCGTCGACCCTGGCCTGCAACGGCTCGAACACCAAGCTCAGCGACGCGGTCATTCAGCAGATGTGGAGCGGCCAGCTGCGCTTCACCACCGACGCGGACGTCGCAGGCGACATGTACATCTATTCAGACACGGACATCACGGCGGTCAGCAGCTTCTCGGACAAGTGCGGCAACGCCAATGTGGTGAAGTGGTACTTCGGCCAAGACCCCTCGCAGCTGTCGGGGCAGAGCACCCACGGCGAGTACTGCGGCTGGAGCTTCGGGCCATGCAACGACTCGAGCTACATGTGCTGGTGGGGCCCGCACAACGGCTACAAAGTGCACATGAACCCGAGCTGGTCGCACGTCAGCATTCCCGGTCCCGTCGCCACAAGGAACTACGAACAGGGCTGTGGCATGGGCTGGGTCCGCTAGGCGCACCCGGTGGGGTGAACATTTATGAACAACCCCAAGCCAGATGTGGCTCTTCTGTGGATCCACAAAGGGGCTTAGGCTGTGAGTGCGATCCACGGAGAACCCAATGAGCACCGCATCCAACGCCGACGGCCTCGGCGTCCTGAACATCGACACCACCATCGACCTCGAGGCTTCGGCCAGCGAGGCTTGGAAGGTGTTTGGCGAGGGATTTGGCACCTGGGACACGTGGTCAGACGGCATCGTGTCCTCATCGCTGAACGGCCCAGTGGCACAGGGTGTGACGCGGACCAACGACGCCAAGGGCTTTGGCATGATGAGCCAAGAGCTGACCGAGTACGACCCCGACGCCCGCGCGTTGACCTACGAGATTCGCACGGGCATGCCCGCGGTCATCCGGACGGTGCGCAACGCCTGGACCATCGAGGAGCTGGGCGAAAACCGAAGCCGCATCGTGGGCCGCGCACGGTTCGAGCTGACATGGTGGGCGATTCCCCTCACCCCGTTGCTGCGCAAGAAGATGGCGGGTTCGCTGGGCACCTTTGCCGGCGAGCTTGCATCGCATCTGGCACAAAAGCCCTGACTGGACAGGGTCCACTTCACCAATTATGACGGGGCCGTCATTTTTGGAGGCGTCGTGCACATTCCCCTCACGCTGTTGTTGTCCTGTCAGTCGCCGACTGCCGACCCCCTTGATGGCCCACTCACCGACACCGCAGACACCGCAAACCAGAGCGCAGAGTGCGGTCCGCAAGGCACATTCGCTTGTCCGATCGCCGTCTCCTCCTTTCCATTTCAAGACGCGCGAGACACATCGTTGGCGCCACAGGACCAGGTTGACAGCTACGCCTGCGCTCCCAGCAACGACGAGTCTGGTCCCGAGTGGGTCTATGCAGTGGACTTGCCCATGGCCGGCGCACTGACCGCGAGACTCGACGCCGGAAACTCGGGCGGCGTCGACATTGACCTGCAGATTCTGTCGGCCTCGGACGCGGCGGACTGCGTATCGAGAGGCCACGTCCAGACCGCTTGGTTGGCGCAGCCCGGACGTTGGTACATCGTTGCAGACAGCTTTGTGGACAGCGCCGGAGTCTCCAAACAAGGGGCCTACGAGCTCACCGTCGACTTCGTTCCCCTGCCCACTGGTGAGTGTTCGATGGAGAGTCGGGAACTGCGCATGTACTGGTCGGCGTGCGCCCCGGGCATCGACTGCCGCGAGGACGACGAGGTGTGGCTGCAGACCCCTTCTCTGGGGCCTGTCGTGAAGGAGGCGCATCTGGTCACGGAAGAGGAGTGGGACGGCTCGTGGCCCGGGTCATTCACCGACGGAATCGCCGCGCACTACGCCCTGTCCGAGGACGCCACCGGCTATTCGGCGTCTCGATCGGAGCCGTGGGCTCCCGCAGGCGAAGGCGGCTCCGAGTACGGACAAGGGTCGACGGGCTCGCCCGTACCCGCTGCAGATGAGGCCTGGTACCTGAACATGCACTGGAGGGACCGTCCTGCCAAAGGCACGCGTTTGTTGGTCGTGAATCCGTGGAACGGACGCGCGGTCGTGGCAGCCGGCGGGTACGAGACAGGCCCGGGCTCGAATACGTCCATCGGCGGGGTGGTCGAGGAAGTCCATGACCACTTGCGGACCGGCCACCGAGACGACCTGATCATCGGCTTCCTGGCAGATCAGGCCTTGCCGCTAGGGCCCATCGAGTGCACAGCACAATGACAACGCACGCCGCCCGCTGACCGCCCCTGCCGCCCGCAGCTCGTTCGCCAACGCTTCAACGCTTGGCCAATCTGTCATCTATCTCGATGATGGTCTGGCCGTGCCCCTCTAGGTTCCCTGCAGAGTTCAGGAGGAACCATGACTGTGAAGCATCTCGACCATCTCAACCTCACCGTGAACAACCTGGCCGCCACGGCCGACTGGTATGCCCGAGTCTTTGGCATGCAGCTGGTCGAGGAGAACATCGACGACCAGGGCACCCGCTGGGGCATCTTGCGCGGAGGTGAGGCCATGCTGTGCATCTGCGAGTCACCCCAGCTCGACCGGCCCGCGGCGACCACTTCGGAGCACCGCATCAATCATTTCGGCCTGCGAATCACCGACAGCCGCTTGACTGCGCCAAGGGAATAGTCAGGACATGCGGCGCCCTATCTGCGGGGTGCAGTGGTAGTTTTGCTGCTCCGCGAGGATTCCATGTTCTTCCTATCCCTGCTCTCGATGCTTGCTCTAGCCGGCGACCACGTACTCGCCGTCGTGCCCTTCGACTCCAAGACAGCCAACGAAGAGCTGGCGCCTGTGGCCGATGGCCTGGCGACCATGATGCTCACGGATTTGGGCGAGGCGGACTCGGTCACCATGGTGGAACGCGAGCGCATCGACGCGCTGCTCACCGAGCTGGACTTCCAACAGAGCGCGTTCGTCGACCCCGCCACCGCCCAGAAGATCGGCCGCATCTTGGGGGCCTCGGCCCTGGTCACCGGGCAGCTGTCCGAGACCGGCGGCACGGTTCGAATCGACGCCCGCGTGGTCGACGTGGCCACCGGAGAAATCTTGGTCTCGACCGAGCAGCAGGGCGACATCGACGCGGTGTTCGACCTTGAGCG
>CAYYHT010000509.1:0-5911 GCA_964471355.1 uncultured Enterobacteriaceae bacterium | reverse complement strand
GAGCGCCTCGGTCGTGGCCAAGGACCTGCTCGCACAGGCGGAGCACGACCCCACCGCACTGCCCGCCCTCATCTGCCGCTCCGCCGCCTTCGCCGACGAGGTGGACAACGAGCTCCGATCGCAGCTGAAGGTGCTGCCGACGGCGGACATCGCTCGTGCCGCCCTCTCCACTGGATTCGCTGTCGCCGCACCCGACATCGACAGTGCGCTGGCCCTGTGTGACCGGTTGGCTCCCGAACACTTGTCCCTTCAGCTTGCCAATGCGGACGCCCTGGCTCTTCGTCTGCGCCACTTTGGCGCGATCTTCATTGGAGCCGGCGCCGCTGAGGTGTTGGGGGACTACGGCGCGGGACCCAACCATGTGCTGCCCACGGGCGGGACCGCGCGGTCGAATGGCGGGCTGTCCGTTGCGACCTTTCTAAGGGTTCAGAGCTGGCTTCGTGTGGGCAATCCCTCCCAGCTCGCCGTGGACGCGGCTGCACTCGCTCGACTCGAAGGTCTAGAGGCCCACGCACGCGCCGCCGAGCTCCGAATTGGTACAGCTCGCAACGATCACTAGTTTGCACCGTGCCGAAACCTGCTAGCCCAGCTCGCCAGCCTGCAGCATGGCGGCAAAGCGCGGCAGCAGGTCGTTGGCCTCGGGGCTGGGGCGGAAGCCTTCGCGCATCTTGCGCTCGGCTTCTTCGTCGCCGAATGCCACCTTGTACATGTCGAAGTAGCGACTGAAGCGCATGCGGTTCTCTTCCCAGGTCAGCTCTGGGTGGAACTGCGTCGCATAGACCGGCTTGCCCGCCACGCGCAGGGCTTGGTAGGGGCAGCGCTCGGACGCAATGAGGTTCTCGAGACTGCTGGGGAACTCAAAGGCGCGGTCCTTGTGCCCGAGCTGGGCGTTGAACTTGGCGGGCAAGTCGCCGAACAGCGGGTCGCGGCCACCCGCGGGCTGCAGGCTTACCTCGTAGGTGCCGACCTCGGACGAGTCGTCGTCGGGCAACACGCTGCCGCCGAGGGCCACGACCATGCCCTGAAAGCCAAAGCACGAGCCGAACATGGGAAAGCCTGTGCGCGCGATCTCGCCCAGGGTGTCGACGAACTCGGACATCCACGGGACGTCGGCGTACATGCCAAAAGCACCCGAACCACCAACGAGGACACAGTCAACGCCTTCGGTGGCGCGCTTGTAGGTGACGTTGCCGTCGACCATGTGCAGCTGATCGATGTGTTCGACGGGCACGCCCAGCCGCTTTGAGAAGGCCACGCGCTCTTCGCTGCGAACGACGTCGCCTTCGATTCTCGCCTGCAGAAGGCGGTAGCGCATCAATCCCTCCCAGGGTCCCCCTCGGACCGGAACTTGAATCCTACACCGGCGAGCCCGAGGGTGAAGAGCGTTGCGAGGGCCACCGCCCAGAAGGGCAGGGAGACGGTGCTCTCTACCTCGATGCTCATGGTGAAAATAGACGCCAGCGCGTTGTTCATGAAGTGGCAGGCGACGCATGGCCAAATCGACCCGCTGACGTGTCGCAGCCATCCCAAGAAGAAGCCCGTGAACATGACAGCGGTGCCCTGAACGGGGTCGATGTGCATCATGCCGAACAGCACTGAAGTGGCCACCCAGGCCAGCACCCAGTTGCCGTTTTCTTCGATCAAGTCCCACAGCCAGCCGCGAAAGAGCAGCTCCTCGAACAGGGGTGCTGCCAAAGTGACCGCGGCGGTCATCGCCAGCTTGTCGTTGAAGGAGCTGGTCAGCAGCGCGTCGCGAATCATCTCGAGGGTCGAGGGCATCCACTCAGGGCGCAACAGCTCGAGCTGCTCTGCGATCCAGCCCGGAAAGAAGCCGACTGTCATTCCGCCCACAAAACCGATCAGCAGCAGAATGGGCGCGGGCTTGCGCAGGGCAAAGGCGCGCTCGAAGGGCACCCGATTGGCAAAGGCGAGCACGGCAGCGATACCGGCGAAGCCAGCGAGCTGAATGGCGGTTGCCGCGGCGTTGATGCCTGCGGGCAGCACCGGATTGCTCAGGTCGCCCCCGATGGCCACGTGAAGTGCCACCGCAATCAGACCGGACAGGCAGGCCCAGCCCAGGCCAAAGAAGCCCCACACCGGCATGAGCACCGCGATGGCGCCCGGACCCTTGAGCAGGTCCGGTCTGGGCGCATCGGTTGGTGTTGGCTGGCCACCTCCGGCGGCCTTGTGTTCGTCCATGACGTGCGCATTAACAGGACTCACATGGATGCCATCACCATCCGCGGTGCCCGCGAGAACAACCTGACCGGAGTGGACGTCGATCTGCCACGGGGCGAGCTGTTGGTGTTCTGCGGCGTCAGCGGGTCGGGCAAGTCCTCACTGGCCTTCGACACCCTGCATGCCGAGGGCCGCCGGCGGTACCTCGAGGCGCTTGCCGGGCAGGTCAGCAATTCGGTGGGACTGCGACGTCCCGAGGTCGATGTGGTGTCCGGCCTGCCTCCGACGATTGCGCTCGAACAACGGGGTGCCAGCGCCCATTCTCGCGCGACCGTTGGTACGTTCAGCGAGGCCAACCCAGTGCTGCGGGTGCTGTTTGCCCGAGCCGGTGTGCAGCACGATCCCGCGTCGAATGAGCCCATTCGGCCCGCCACCCACGACGAGATCGTGGCGTCCATCCTCTCCTTTGATGCGGGCACACGGCTGACCATCGAGTCGCCCCTGCAGCGCTCTCGAAAGCTCGACGCGGTGGGCATCCTCGACGAGGTGCGTCTGGCGGGCTTCAGTCGTGTTCGAGTCGGCGGCGAGGTCAAGCGAGTCGAAGAGATTCGCGTTGTGAACTCGGACGATGACCTGCGGGTCGTGGTCGATCGCATCAAGGTGTCGGCCGACAAGCGCGACCGAATCCACGACGCTGTGCGCACCGCCGCACGGGCGGGACGTGGTGTGGTCGTTGCGATGGCGGGCGACGATGAGCACGTCTTTGTGGACCGGCCCTACTCGCTGACCACCCACCGCGAGCTTCCGCCTCTCGAGCCCAGTCTGTTGTCCTTTCACAGCCCCCGTGGCTGGTGCCCCTCCTGCCGGGGAACCGGTACCGATGGCGAGTCTGCATGTTCTGGTTGTGAGGGTGCGCGCCTGCGAGAAGAAGCGCGCTTTGTGCGGTATGAGGGGCACGGCTTTGTCGAGGTGGTCGGCTGGTCGGTGCACGAAGTTCTCGAGCGCATCGAGGCGTGGCCCCAGACCGCGGTGACCGAGCTGGCCCTGTCCGAGCTCAAGCGGCGGCTGAGCAGCCTGGTCCGACTGGGTCTGGGCGGCTTGGCGCTCGATCGTTCGGTGGGCACCCTGTCTTCGGGAGAGCAGCAGCGTCTGCGGCTGGCACGCGCGGTCGGCGCCCGGCTGTCTGGGGTGCTCTATGTGCTGGACGAGCCCACAGCCGGACTGGGGCCGAGCGAGGCCCAGGCGGTCGTCACCATGGCCCAAGAGCTCAGAGCTCAGGGCAACACGGTGCTGGTGGTCGAGCATCAACCGGACATGATCGAGGCAGCCGACCGCATCTATGAGTTCGGCCCCGGCCCGGGTCGCCTCGGCGGCCGCATCATCTTCGAGGGATCCCCCCAGGACTTGCTGGCGGGCGACACGCTCACCGGCGAGTGGCTGTCGGGGCGGGCGTCGCTGCCCGATTCCCAGTCCCGCAGCGGCGAGGGCCTGGTGCGCGTTGGCGAGCACGACCTGCCCCAGCGCGCCTTGGTGGCCATCACCGGCCGCAGTGGCACCGGCAAGACGCGCCTGCTCGCGCTGGCCAAAGACGCCGTCGATCTGAGCATCGTGGTCGACCGGGTGTCGGTGCGAAAGAGCTCCCGCAGCAATCCGGCGACCTACTCGGGCCTGTGGGATGTCATGCGCGAGCTGTTGGCAGCGACCCGAGAAGCCGCTGTTCGGGGCCTGACCGGCAGATCCTTCTCGCTCAATGTGAAGGGAGGACGCTGCGAGGTGTGCAAGGGCCAGGGCGTCCAACGGGTCGACCTTCAGCTGCTGCCCGATGTGTTCCTGACTTGCGATGTGTGCGGTGGGCGGCGCTTCAACAGCGACGTGCTGGAGGTGCGCTGGAAGGGGCACAGCGCCGACGAGCTGCTGTCGCTGTCCGTGATCGAGGCCCGGACGCTGCTGTCCGGCCATCCCAAGCTCGAGGCGGTGCTGCGAACCCTGACAGATGTGGGCCTGGGCTACGTCCAGCTCGGTCAGCCCGCCCATACCCTGTCCGGGGGCGAGGCTCAGCGACTGAAGCTGGCCAAAGAGCTGGCCCGCGGAGCGCGCTCGGGGGTCGAGGGCCGCTTCTATCTGCTCGATGACCCCACAGTTGGGCTGCATCCGGCCGATGTGGCGGTGCTGTTGAACGTGCTGCAGAAGCTGGTCGACGAAGGTGCGACCGTGTGGATGGCGACCCACGACCCGAGCCTGGCTGCCGCCGCTGATGTGCGCGTGGAGCTGGGCTGATGTGGTTTGTGATCGGCCTGTCGGTGTTCGCCGTGCTGACGCTTGGGGCCACGATCTGGAGGGGACGAGGCTACGTGACCGTGGTGTCCGACGAGCATCTGCACGAGCTGGTGGGGGCGCTCGGCCCGCTTAAATCCCGGGTGGTGCTCGATCGAGATGAGCCTGCGCACCTTCTGAGCCAGGGAGGCATTGCGCTGACTTGGACCGCGACGACACGCGAAGACGGCGTGCGCAACCACATCGCCATCAGCAACATGAACGGGCTGAATGCCATGGCCTCGCTGCTGTGGCTGATCTCGATGATGCTGGACCGGCTGGGCATTGCCGGTGCCGACGTCACGGCCTTTACGTTGGATAGCCCCGTTGTGCATGTGCGCTTTCAGACGGACAAGGAGTGGCTGCAGGCCGATGCGCGGCCCATCCAAGATGTCGAGGCCCTGCGTGAGCGCGGGCTACAAGCACGAGATGAGCTGCTCTCTCGATTTGTGCACGGGGACCCCGACCTCCCCAGCTAGCGGCCTACTTGACCCACAGGTGGCCGTCGCCGCCAGCGCGCAGGTCATTTCGGCAGCCCGAGTTGGTGCCTTGTTCGGGGTGGCGCTGGTAGGCCATGGACCACGGGTAGGTGTAGTCGTGGTGATGGCCCAGGCCGCGGGTGCCGGTGTTCGGGGCCAGCTGCACGATCGTGCCTTCGTAGCTGCCTGAACAGCGGCTGCACTCGCTGGAGTTGACCGATGCCTGGGCGTTGAAGTTGCACAGGCTGCTGCAGAACATCGTCTGGAAGTTCCCGGTGTTCTCCCAACAGGTCATGCGGTAGGCCGTCGTCCCCGAGTAGGTGCTGCCCAGGCGGATGCTGTTGATGTCGGTATCGCCGAGCTTCTGCGTCTTGAGGTTGTCTGGCACAACCCCCTGCGACGGCGTCAGGTTGACCTGTCCAGTGGCCCAGTGGTCTTGGTTGTCGGCCACGGTCATGCGGGCGACCAGGGTCCATCCGCCGCTGTCGGTCGTCATGTCGCAGTAGGCATCGACGGTCGTGCCATCGCCCAGCGGGTCGAGGGTGTACACGCCGTCTGTGCTGCCCGGATCGGCGGCCAGGATGTCGTAGCAGCTGGCCCGCTCGCAGCCTCCACCGGGCTGCGGGATGATCAGCACGTTGGTGTCGTCGCAGTCGAGTCCACCGCATGCATCGTCTGAATAGCCGTCACCGTCTGCGTCGTTGTCTGCGGACCCGTCACAGTCGTAGTCCTCGCCGTTGCAGCCCAGGGTCGCGCTTGGGTTGAACAGCGCATTCAGGTCATCGCAGTCGTCGTCGGTGGCCGAATAGCCAGTCGGCATCGTGCAGGTGGTGGTGGTGTAGGCGCTGTCCCCGTGCCCATCGCGGTCATAGTCGATATACCAAGTTGGGGCGCCGACCGCATCGAGCCCATCAACGGAGCCGTCGCAGTTGTTGTCGACT
>CAYYHT010000508.1:0-5912 GCA_964471355.1 uncultured Enterobacteriaceae bacterium | reverse complement strand
GTCACCCAGTTCACCGAGGAGGTGGAGGCAAAACTCGCGCCTTGGGACCTGCCCAACCAGACCGAGAGCCCCTGGGGTGAGCCGGTCCGCACTCTCTCGGACGAGCTGAACTCCATCGATCAGGACATCACCGACGGGCTGCAGGACTTGGTGCGGCGCGTCAGCCAGGGCCCGCTCGAGGACTTCAAGACGGACAGTCAGGCCTATCTGCGCAACCTGAGAAAGGAGTTTCTCAAGCAACATCGTCGAGCCACCGCGGATGTACAGGCCGCCAAGTCCGGAGAGGTCGCGTCCACCCTGCGCCGAGAACAGTCTGCCTTGGCGCGTCGCTGGCGCGGCATTGTGTTGGACCGGGCGGCACGGAGTGCGGAGCGCGAGTGGGACCCGACGCACCTGATCGACGCGCTGGACCGCATGATCGATACGCTGCCCGAGGTGGTTGAGGCTCCGTTCGAGGCGTCGAGTTTCAAGGGAAAGGCGGGCGAGGCCAGGCTCGTCACCGTGGCCCGCGCCTGGTTGCGCGTTCGCAGCCGAGTTGCGGCCATGAGCGGCGGCCGACTGTCGCCGAGGGCGATTCGGTTGCGCGATCTGGCCAGATTCCATTTCGCCGGCAAGGTTCCGCTGCGCATCGAGGCGCTTGCAGCGCTACAGCTCAGCGCCGAGGTTCACCTTGCGGCGCGCACGCGCAGTCTGTTTGACGGGCTATCGATGGGCTATGACGCCATCTCCGTGCGGCTCGCGGCCGACGGTGAGGGCATCGACGTGGCCACGATGCTGTTCGAAGTCCGAAAGGAGGTCGACGAGGAGTTTGCCTTGGCCCGGCAGGAGCTCGACCGCATCACCACAGACGGTGCTGTCCGCGCGGCTCGGGTGGTCGGAGACGCCCTGCGCGGCTTCAAAGCGGACCTGCTTGTGGCCGACACCCCGGATTTGAGTCCATGGTCGCGGCGCTACTCGTTGGTCTTTGCGGACCGTTCCGCGGCCGAAGCCAAGCTGCTGACGGGCCTGAAGGCAGCGCGCACGACCACCAGTGCTCAGTACACGGTGCTGGCGCTAGAGCTGGAGCTGATCGGCCTCGAGGGACGGGTCAAAGATGCGGTGGCCGATCAGGCGCGGAATCTGGCTCGCATCGTCCGAGGTCGGGGCCCCGCCCAACTTGCTCGAGTTCAACAAGCGCTCGACGAGTGCCTGGAGCGACTTGAGCTGCTGCTCGCCGAGCCCGCCGCAGGCAGCGAGATGATGGTGGCGCTTCGAGAGGAGACAGAGCCGTTGAGCCGCGTTGTGGCCGCGGCGACACGCGAGTCGCATCGCCTCAAGGATCACCTCGCCGAGGAATCATCCGTCGGAATGCTCCTCGATGCGCTGCTTTCGGCGGCAGCCGACCTCACCGATCGCTACGAAATCCCCACCGAGCGCCTGCAGCATGGTGAGTGGAGCCTTCCAGTCAAGGTCCTCACCACCGACGTGGAGTTTCGCGAGGTGGTGACCTCCTATGTCGAGACCACCGTTGCCAGGAACTTGGCGAACCTGACTGTGGAGCTGACAGGACCGGTATCGCAGCTGGTCATCGTGCTGGACGAGTTTGAGCGCATGATCGCCTTCAACGTCGAGCTGGCCGGTGGCGAGCTTGACGTCCACCGAGGCGCGACGGTCACCGCCGAGACCCGTGATCTGGTGCACGACATGTTGGTCGGGGCGCTGACTCGCAGCCGTACGCGCATTGCCGCCACGCTCGAAGAGACCGAGGCCCTTCCGCAGTTGGCCGAGGATGGCGTGCGTGAGGCGGTGCTCGACGGGCTTGAAGAGCTAAGAGCTCAGATCACAGACGGCCGCGTGTCCGAGCTCAGGCAGCGGTTGCGCGACGCGGCGAGCCGTTCCTTCGCCGGAAACGCCCGCGAACTGACCGGCTTGATTGGCGAGAGCCAAGAGCGCGCGTGGCAAATGCTGCGTACCGCCTTGGGCGAAGATCGCCTCGCCCTGGGCAGACAGGCCCTTGGACTGCCCGAGCCGCTCGGAGGTGGGCCCGATCCACGCACCTTCGCCATGCCGCAACCCCCCGACGATCTGCCCGTGGTGTATCGGCGCCTGTTTTCGGACCAAGCGCTCGAAGCCGGAGACCTGCTGACCGGTCGTGCCGGCGAGATGCAGCGGGCCAAGACCGCACTGACCGGTGCTCATGGAGGTCGCTACCGAGCCGTCGCCATCGTGGGGCCATCGGGCGTTGGCAAGGGCGCCTTTGCCCACAGCCTGACTCGACAGCTGGGCATCAAAGCCCGAATCCTCACCGCCGAGCAGCCAACCACCGTCGAAGAGGTGGCGGTGTGGTTCGAGAATGCCGGGGAAGGCAAGGTCTACGTCGTCGATGGGCTGCATTGGCTGTTCCGCATGCAACCGTCTGGCTTTGGGCCTCTGCATCGATTTGCCGAGGGGGTCATCGCGGATGCCGGCCGCAACCAGTGGGTGCTGACCTCGACCGTCACCGTCTGGAACTACGCGTGTCGCCTCGCGCCCCTGGCCGACGCCTTCCCCGATGTGATCGGCCTCGACCCCTTGTCTGCCTCGGAACTCGCTGATGCTGTGCTCGCACGGCATCGCATGAGTGGGTACGACCTCGAATTCGAGGAACAAGAGGACATCGGCTGGCAACTCGAGCACCTGCTCGCCCGCAACGAAGAAGCCGCGGCCCGACGTCGGGTGGCTTGGTTCCACACACTGCATGCAGCGACAGGCGGAGTCATTCGCGATGCACTGGTGCTGTGGATGGCGAGCGTCGATGCCGTCTCAGAGGCCGAGGGCGTCGTGCGGGTCGGGACGGTTCCTAGACCCCCCATTGCGGCTTTGCGTGGCTTGCCAGAGGACTTTCTGCTGACACTGCGCCAAGCACTGCGCCAAGGCTGGCTCGATGCCGACCTGTACGCGAACCTGTTCCATGTGCAGCCAGGGGTTGCCCACGCCCACTTGGCTCATTTGGCCCATCTGGGACTGCTGACCAGCGGCGAGCACGGCACCTGGGTGATCCCCGGCCACCTCAAGGCGCCGGTCTCTCGCGTGCTCAGCGAAAAAGGATGGATGGAATAGCGGCTGGCTCAGGAGGGAAACTCCCCAACGGACAGGCACGCTGGGGAGCTCGAGTGTGGCGTGTGGATGTGCTGGAGTGGAAGGTGCCTGTCAGAGAGCGTGGCAGGCGGCTGGGGGAGCCGCCGGGGAATAGCGAGGGCGGAAGAGACGTTGCAACCAGGTCCGCTTTGTCGGGTACAGACCGTGGGCCGCACCCAATTGACGGGCTTCGTCACCGGGCAGCTCGTCCACCACCTCCAAGGGATTCATGAGCATGTCTTCGTTCGAAAACGCCATGGATTCGCTCGAGATGGTGAGCAGAAGGAGCGGGATGAGCAAGAAGCGATTCATTGGGTCCTGGTTTCGTTACATTGGGTTACTGCATGGACCGTGCCATCCCGAAAACCACGTAATTACGTGGAGGGTCCCCGCGTGGATATATGAAAAACAGATTCAATCTTTCGATCTGGATCGGCATGGTAGGGTCCGGCCGTGATTCGCCTCCTGCCGATGCTGTTGCTTGCCGCTTGTGGAAGCAATTCCCTCACGGTGCTGCCCAACGCCATCAGCTGGGGTGAGGTCGACTTTCAAGAGGACCTGCCTAGCGACGGCTACCTCGCGAAAGAGCTGATTCTGCGCAACGACGGCAAGAAGCCGCTCGAAGGCGTTCGCATCGAAGGCCTCGACGAGACTCGCTTGATTCTGACGGCGTTCTACGTCGATGGCGTTCTGCCGGCGATTGACCCCGAAGCCAGCAATGTCATCAAGGTCGGCGTCGGGGGCTACGAGCTCGGTGAGCGAGACACCGAGGTCAGCGGCAGCTTTCGGGTGACCGGAGACGGCCTAAATGACCCAGTTGTCGTGACGTGGTCGTTCACACCGGTGCGGTACATCGGTGGGGACACGGGTCGCTGAATGACGGGAACACCACTGCCGAGGGTCGTGTTACACGGCGGACGGCAAACTTCGGAGAATGACCCATGACTCGCCTCATCCTGGCACTCACCCTGCTCGCCCCGGGCTCTGCGCTGGCTGGCAAGTGTGATGCGTTGGCGTCCAAGGCGGACTCCGCAAAGGCAGACGCCCTGGTGTCGGCCTACACCGAGCTGATGGCGTGCGACAAGGCCGAGGCCGAGGCCGCGTACAGCGAGTTTGTCCGCGCTGCCGAAGACACGGACACCACCGTCGGCTTGGCCGTCGTGGCCATCGAAGCGCAGGCCTATTTGCCGGTGTGGTCGATGCTCGATGACATCAAGGACTACAGCCAGCGCGATGCCATCTCCAAAGCCGTGGGGGACCAATGCAAGGACCACCCGGACATCGTGAACTTCTTGCAGGGGGCCTACTTCGGCCTCAAGAACACCGCGTTTGGAAAGTGGGACGAAGCGCTCATCAGCTGTGAGTCCGATTCGCTGCAGACCTTCATCGACAACACCGCCGCGGCTCCCCCTGCCGTCACCTATGACGAGAAGTACAACACCCTGCTCAAGGTGCTCGTCACCCGGCAGGGTCCCGACGCATTGCCCGTGCTTCAGCGCGCGGCTGTCGAGGCAGCGACCAATGGTGGACCTTTCAACGCCATCATCGAGAAGATGAACGACGCTGTCGTGCCCGATGAGCTGGGTGCAGACATTCCCCCTGAAGACCGCAAGCGGCTCGAGAAGGTGTTGGTGTCTGTCGCCGGTGCCGTGGCTCCCGAACAGGCCGCCATGGTTGCGGATCGCCTGTTCAACGCGGGTGCCGAGAAAGCGGCGGCGAGCCTGCTGCCCAACATCTACCCGGACAAGGTGCAGAGTGACGGCAGCCTGCTGTACGGCGTGGCCGCCATCGAGAACTGCGACAATCAAGCCTACATTCACTACGCAGCCGTCACCGAACCCGCAAAGCGCTGGTCCATCATGGCCGACGTCGAGGCTCCGGCCCGCGGCGCCAAGCAGCGGCTGAAGTGCGCCACAGACGGCTCATGGCCCGTCATCGCCACGAGCGAGCCCGTCGCGTCTGAAGCCGATCTGATGATCTGGATCACCGACGTGCAGAAGCAGTGGGAGAACAAGGGCAACAGCGTGAAAGTGCGCCAAGAAAAGGGCATCGCGCTCAACTAGACCCGCGACCTGGCCTGAATGCGCCTAGTAGTCTTCGCGGTTGTCTTGCTGTGGGACTTTTTCGCCCGGTACCGCGTACGTGCCGTCGAGCCAGTTGGCGAGATCGAGGTTGCGGCAGCGCTCGCTGCAGAAGGGTCGCCAAGCGTTGTCGGCCTTGTTCTGGGGAGCCGATTTCTTGCAGATGGGGCAGGGCTTGTTCATGGTCCGCCACTAACGCATTTGGTGGTCCGCTAGGCGGCCGGTCAGATTCTGTCCGGCGGCTGTGCGATCGTTTGGGGCGCCCCCAGTAGCCAGCGTTATGGGGGGTGACCACGCTTCTGAGGAAAATCTGAAATGACGGTCAACAAGGTGATTCTGGTCGGCAATCTCGGCGCCGACCCCGAGACTCTCACCACGGCATCGGGCACGGTGGTTGGCAAGCTTCGCCTCGCCACGACCGAGCGGCAGAAAGACCGCGATGGCAACTGGAACGATCACACCGAATGGCACCGCGTTGTGTGCTTCGGCCGCACCGCCGAAAACGTCGGGAAGTTCCTTTCAAAGGGACGTCAGGTCTACATCGAAGGCCGCATTCGCACCAACAAGTGGCAAGACAAAGACGGCAATGACCGTTGGTCGACCGAAGTGGTGGCTGACCGCGTGAACTTCCTCGGCGGCCGCGACAGCGGTGGCGGCGGCGGCGGCAGCTACGGCGGCGGCGGCGGTGCCAAGAGCTACGGCGGCGGCGGCGGCGGAAACAGCGGCGGCGGCGGC
>CAYYHT010000507.1:313-5916 GCA_964471355.1 uncultured Enterobacteriaceae bacterium | reverse complement strand
TCGGCCCGGCCGAGCTCGAGCGAGATGCTGCTGAGCTCGTCACGCAAGGCCTCGATGTGGGCCAGGCCGTCTTTGCCGCGGCCCTGCTCTTCCATGCCCGGCAGGTCGTATTCCAGCGCGTATACCTGCGGCATGACCGCTTCGTACCGCAGCTGCAGGTCTTCAGTGCCGGTGGGCCAGGTCTCGAGGGTGCCGATGCCCTCGTAGTCCAGTTTGACCTCGCCCATCTGGCCGTACCGCTGGGTCAGGTTGTAGATGACATGCTCGCTGTCGTACCCGGCGATGAAGTCTGCGAGCACCTGCATCTTGGCCACCAGTGGGGCCACGTCAGCATCTGCTGCAACCCAGCTGGGGTCCGGCTGGGCCGCGCGAATCTTGGCGCCGGTCTGCTTCCAGGCCTCGTGGGTGTCGACCGTGCGAGCGCACTGCTCCCAGCTGCCGACATCATTCACCCGCACCAGCAGCACCTCGCGAATCTCGGCGTCGGTCAGCTTGACCTTTTGCATGGCCGAGCGGCCCGCAATGAAGCTCTGCTTGAAGACCTCGGGCCAGTTCAGCGACTTCACCGCCGCAAACGATGGCAGGCCCAAGCCAAAGCCCGTGGAGTCCTGCCCCTCGGTCAGCATCGCCGACATGTCCCCATCCTGGACCTCGGCGTCGATGCTGGACTGTTCTTGCAGCCCCAAGAAGGTGGTGTCGCCCGCTTTGAACGCGAGGCCGTTGCTGCTCTGGCCATGGATGGTCGTGTTGTCCAAGCCGCCGTCGATGCCGGTCTGAACCGAGTCATCGCGTTCGGAGCCCTGGCTGAACTCGGCGCTGCCGCCGCCCGAGCCGATGCCCTTGGTCGATGAGCCGGCCTCTTTGTCGCGCATGGTCATCGAGGTACGGGCCGAGCTGTAGTCGTCGGCACAGCGGGCCAGCACCTGTCGGCTGGACGCGGCCAGGACGCGGTCCGCCTTGTCTGACTCGGTCTCGGCATCGAACACAAAGCTGGCTGTCAGGCCGGCCACGACCTCGGTCTGCATGCCGGCACTTAGCGTCACGGTGCCGAGGTTCACGCCACCCTTGGCCATGAGCGTCGTTGTGCCCTCGAAGCCGACGGTCACCTCGAGCAGGCTGTCGGGGGTCATGCGCACCTGGCTGGTGGAGGTGCCCGCCGAGCCCATCGAGCCCTCGACCGAGTAGACGGACCAGTCCGCGGAGAGGCACAGCTCGCCCTCGAGGCTGCCCGAGCCCAGCCGAGACTCGCCGGGCTGCAGGCCGCTGCTGCTGACGTCCATGGCGCCGCCCCCCGCCACCCGATCGATAATCGCCAGCACCGACGCCAGGCTTCGCACCGCCGCAACTTGGTCCCCCGCCTGCCACGCCGAGGCGAACGCCGTCGCCGCATCGCCCTCGACGATTTCAGACGTCGTCCACTCACCACTGGCGGCCCCCGACGCGCCGATGCCACCACCGAAGGCCGTCTGACTGCCCTCTTGGTCGTCTTGGGCGAAGCTGGTCTTGCCGCCGATGCTGCCGCTGGCCTTGAGCGTCACCACAATCAGCTGCCGACCGTCGTCGAGGGTGCGCGTATCGACAAATGCATCGAGGCCGCCCCCCACCTCCATCGAGCTCTTGGAGGTCAGCCCCTCCTTGTTGTCGCTGTCGACCGAAGCGCTGCCAGAGCCCGTGCCGGACAGCCCGTTGTCCGAGACCACCCCTGTGACCTCGGCCTTGGTCCCGGCGTCGCCCGCGTCGTACCCCTCGGCTTCGCCCTCGTGCTCGCCCTTGGCCGTACGAAGCGACGTGCCCTGCTGTGCAGCAGTGATCTCGCCCGGGTCGGAAGGCGCCTCTGGTGGCTGTTCGGACTTGCCGCCGCCCTCTGCCACCGCCCCGTCGCGCGCCTGGAACTCGCCGCCGGCGTAGTAATCGTCCATCGGACCAGCAGGGGTCGCCCATGCCTGGCCACTGTCGACCTCGGCCGCGGCTTCACCGAGCAGACCCGAGTCGAACTCGGATTGCATGTCCATGCCCATTTGGTTGCTGTTTTCGGCCTGGGCAGGCTGAGGGACTAGTCGCTCTAGATTTCCGCTTGGAGGCCCGCGAAATCCGGCAATCAAAACGTCGTATACTGGCCATACAAAGCGACCTGCACCGACGGCATGCGCCCCAATTCGACCAAGTCCCATGAGCCCCAAGCATGACCCTGCTACTCCCCGAAGCGAGCAAGCTCGATATCGAGCAAATCGTCGCCAGCTTCCATGCGCAGGGCTTCGCGCGCCTGGGTCGCATTCTGTCGGACGAGGGTGCCGACACCCTGTGCAACGCGGCCGACGAGCTGATGACCGAGCGGCATCCCGGCCTGTTTTACCAACACGACTCCCCCACCGGTCGCTACGAGGACCTCGACTTCGGCAGCGGATGGGTCGGCGCCTCGCGCCGCTACCGCAAGCTCGAGCGACTGGAGCTGGTCGCCCCCTTTGCCGCGTGGATTGAGAATGCCCTGTTCGCCAGCATTGCCGGCACCGTGCTGGGCGACGACGTGCGCCTGTACCGATCGGTGTTGTGGAACAAGGCGCCTCAGGTCGGCATGGCGGTGCCCTGGCACCAGGACGACGGCCGCTTCTGGGGCCTGGACCGAGCGCCGATGCTGCAGGTCTGGACTGCACTCGATGACGCTTCCGAGGCCGCCGGCTGTTTGGAGGTCGTTCCCAGAACCCACGTGCCCGGCTTGGCGAGCCCCGAAGGAGGCACGGTCACCGACGAGAGCCTGCAACAGGCCGATGCGACCGAAAACGCCGTGTCCCTCTCAGCGGTCCGAGGCGAGGCCATCCTGGTCCACAATCACCTGTGGCATCGAACGGGTCGAAATCGCACAGACGTGCCACGACGGGCCGTCAGCATCTCGTTTTTGTCCGGAGAGACGCACTGCAGGCGGCGCAAGAACCCACGCCAGTTCAAGCGCCTGTTCGCCTCCTCACTCCCAGTCCAAGACCCCTGAGTTGTACAGGTCGGGGCAGTAGGCCATGCACAGGTCCATCGGCCCCAGGCCCACATTGGTGTTCTCGCACTCGAAGCCACGCGGGCAGGTTCCCGCGGCATCGCACCCATAGAAGCACCATCCCTGCCCTTCATAGGGTGGCTCCTGGTCTTCGAAGGGCACGCACAGGCCCCCAAAGCTGCAGGTTCCTCCCACATCGCCGCCGACATCGCAGGGCTCGCAGGCCTGTTGCGAGGGGTCGGGCCGGCACTCGCCATCCTCCATGCAGCGCTCGCCGAACGCACAATCGAGCTGAGCGTCGGTGCAGCCGTCATCGATGCACGCGCGCAGCTCGACGTCGCAGTGCTCCTCGGCCAGGCATCCAATGTCGCTGCCGCAGCCTGGAATGCAGACATTGCTCTGGCTGCAGTAGGTGCGGATGGCGCAGTGGGCGTCGTCTGTGCACTCCACGTCGACACAGATGTTCTGTCCCGTGTCGCACACCTGCAGGCCGCTTGCAGACCCGCAGTCTCCGTCGGCCTCGCAGTAGCCCTCGACAGGCCCGGTCACGCACGACATGCTCAAGGTCCACAGCGTCGCCGCCACGGCCACCAGCGCCACTCGCCGCGCGGGCCTCACGGCTGCTCTCCGTCACAGAACAGCGCCAAGTCGGCATCGCCCTCGTTGTAGCGAACCGCGACCTGTTGGCCCGGAGAAGGCAGGTGCAGTCGGTCAAAGACGATGGCCCAGACCTGTTCGAGCGTCTCTTCGTGGGGAACGAGCTTGAGCTCCCAGTCGCCGGTCCCACACCACACGGGCTCGTTGTCGACGAACACGCGCACGGTCTCGGCAAGGGGGGACTCGGCCAGGTAGAACACGTCCCTCAGGCGACTGGTGTTCAGCGACAGCTCGGTCACGATGGGCTCGAAGTCCTCGGCGCACAGGTTGCCGACAATCCCCTGCCCCCGCGTCGCCGCATCGACGTACCGGTCGCCCTGGGTGGTGAAGTTGCTGGCCGGGCACTCGTCGAGGTCGGCCGCCACAAGCGAAGACAGGGTCACAGCGTCCCTCGACGCGCCTCCCTTGATGTCCTTTAGGCCGTTGACGTAGTGCGGAACCCCCTCTCTCGAGAAGTCCTCCTCGTCGCTCACCCAGATGACCGACAGCTTGGCTTCCTCGCGCAAAAAGCCTGCATTGGCCTGGGCATTTTGGGGTTCAAAAGCGAGCTTCGCAGCCTCGAGCCCCATCTCGAATCCAGAGCCTCCGATGCCGACGGCGACGATGTCCTGAAACACCTGCTCGGCGTTCTGGGTCTCGGGGGTGATGATCTCGCCCTGGATGACGCCCGCTTGGTCGTCCTGAGTGTCCATGGTCACCACCGCGATGTGGTAGTTCACGTCGGCTTCGATGAAGTAGGTCAGGAAGGTCTCGAACTTCTCGCCCAGGCGGATTTGGTAGGGAAGCATCGAGGCCGAGTTGTCGACGACCATCAAGATGTCGACCTTGTCGGCGGGGGTCTGGAAGAACACATCGACGTTCTGGAAGGTGGTGAGCTCGTACTCCTTGCTGCACGAACTGCTCAACAGCAGCACGCCCGCCAACCAAGCCAATCGAAGAGGAAGGCGCATCACAGCCCGGTCCCTGGGACCACGATGGTCACCGTCTTGCCGGCCAGCTGCAGCGCGTCGTCGCCCATCAAGATGAACTGCACCGTGAAGATCTGGTCGGAGGGGAGAGCGGGCAGAATGCCATCGAGGGTGACGATGAACTCGACCGGAACGCCTGCCCCCGCGTCGATATCGAAGTGGGCATCGGGGCTGATCGACGAGACAAAGGCGGCGCCGTCGCCCTCGGCCTCCAGGTCCACCCGGGCAAAGGTGATGGCCCCCACGACCTGCTTGATGGCAGTGCCGACGGTCTCGCGGAACTCATCGGCGGAGTTGCCGTCCCAGGTCACGACGAAGGGCTCATCGAGGCCGTTTCCATCGAGGTCGCCAACGGAGCCCGTGGCATAAGCCAGCTCGTTCATCTGGTCTTCAGCGCCGCCGAAGGTGTTCACGTTGATGCCGATCAGCCGGCCGCCCAGCGCACTCAAGGCTCCGACCACCGCCGAGCTTCCGGCGGGTACGCTCGCACCGCAAGTCGGGGGCACGCCGTAGCCGTTGTCGGGGTCTCGCAGCAGGTTGTCGGTCGCGTAGACGATGATGGGCAGCGCGCCTCGACGGAATCCCATGCCGCCGCCGGTGCCCGAGCCAGGCACCCCAGGCACGTACGCTTCGCCGGCCAGTCCGCCAAACGCATCTGCAGAGCGCGCGGTGAAGGGCAGCACGTCGGTCTCGGCATCGTAGCCACCGCAGGCCCCTCCTCCCTGATCGTATCCAGCACCGGTCAGCGCTTGGAAGATGGCCTCCATGGTCGATTCGGGCTCGTCCCCGCCGTAGTGCAGCTGCAGGGCATTGTTGAGCACGAAGTCGACGCGGCTGATGTCGGTGGTCTGGGGTTGGCGCAAGATGAACGGCTTGTCGCCGCTCGATGGGTAGCCAAAGGCGCCGTAGGCATAGTCGTCATAGGTGGCCACCCCGTAGGTGGCGTCGGGAATCGAGGTGCTGACTTCGTCGACGATGGCCACGAACTCGGACCC
>CAYYHT010000507.1:0-303 GCA_964471355.1 uncultured Enterobacteriaceae bacterium | reverse complement strand
ATGGCGTTCGCGGTGCTGCCCATCGAGCCCGTCGTGTCCAGCAGGAACGCGATGTCGGCGCGGCTGATGCCAATGGACAGCGAGATGTCGATCTGCGTGGAGTCCCCATCGGCAAGCTCGACGAAGAGGCCGTCGGGCAGGCTCAACGGGTCGGTGGGGTCGGAGCCGGACATGCGCTCGACCCCATCGGCCACGCCATCGCCATCGGTGTCGCGCACACAGGGGTTGGTGCCGCGCTCGACCTCGTCGACGTCGGTGAGCAGGTCGCCGTCGGAGTCTCGGGTGTTGTCGTTGTCGTCGCGC
>CAYYHT010000506.1:0-5918 GCA_964471355.1 uncultured Enterobacteriaceae bacterium | reverse complement strand
AGGTCATGGCCACGCTCTCGATGCTCGGGCGCACCATCGGGTGGTCCACCACATTCTCGATGCGCTCGCCGTCAATCCACAGCTCGATGTTCCGGGTGCGAAGGCTGTCGATGTACTGTTCTGCCGTCTTCATGCCTGACCTCCAGGGCCGCACAAGGTGTCGATGACCGAACGATACCGGTCGGCGAGCACGTGCCGCTTGAGCTTTAGCGAAGGAGTGAGCAGCCCGTTCTCGACCGAGGGCAGATCCGCCACCACTTCGTAGCTTCGGATGCGTTCATAACGTGACACCTGACAGTTGATACTTTCAATCTGCGCTGCGGTGTCCGCTGAATCCGCTGAGAACACGATGGCACCGACGTGTTTGCGGTTGTCGCCCACCAAGACAAGGCGTCCCGAGCCAATCGGGAACATCGCTTCGATGGGAGCTGGGGCGACCTTCTTGCCGCCGGTCAGCACAATCAGCTCCTTCTTGCGGCCAATCAGCTTGAGCGCACCGTTCTCGAGGGTCCCGAGGTCGCCCGTCTTGAACCAACCGTCTTGGGTGAAGGGCTGATCCTGACGATTCCAGTAGCCGCTAAAGACGCTCGGGCCCTTGGCCAGCACCTCGCCGTCTGCGGCGATGGCGATCTGGACCGACGGATAGGGGCGGCCGACCGTGTCGCGCTCGAGCTGGTCGGGGTGCTCGAGGGTGAGCGTCGGCGAAGTCTCGGTCAGCCCGTAGCCCTCGAGCAAGCGCTTGCCGGCCTGGGCGTAGTTCTTTTTGGTGGTCTGCGACAGGGGCGCGGCTCCCGACAACCCCAACTCGAAGCGGTCACCGAGGGCGGTCGGCGGCACGTTGTCCCACAGCAGCGGCACACCGCAGATGAAGTGCGGCTGCACGCGCTGCGAGGTCTCAATGACATCGTAGAAGCCACACAGCGCCGTCTTGAGGCCGTACACCGTGCCGATGCACAGGGCTCCCCAGCCAAAGATGTGGCTCATGGGCAGCCAGTGGACCTCGGTGGCGTTGTCGCGCACCATCGGCGCCACCATCTGCAGCCAATCTTCGCCGTTGACCCACAGGTTGCGGTGGGTCAACACCACACCCTTGGGGTCGCCGGTGGTGCCAGAGGTGTAGATGAGGCATGCGCGGTCGTCTGCGGCCACATCGGGCAGCTCGACCGGCTTGGTGCCCAGCGCCTCGGCGTACGAGGCGCCGTCCAGCACCAGGTCGGCGTCCGGGTTGTGCGCGGTGTCCGAGATGAGCAGGACCGTGCGGGCGTCGGCGCAGATGAACTCGGCCTGGTTGGGCGAGCACGGTGCATGGATGGTCACAAAGGCCGCGCCCGTGGCTTGGACCGCCCAGGCACTGATGGCCCACTCCAGGCAGTTGTCTGCCCAGATGGCCACGTGGTCGCCGGGCTTGACGCCGCGACCGATCATCCACGAAGCGACGGCACGAACGCGCTTGGCCAGCTCGCCCACAGTGACGAGTTCAGGCTCGATGAAGCGCACGGCGTCGGGGTTCTCGTCAGCCTTTGCGAACAGCAGGCTGCTGGATGCCATCGGCTCCATCACTCACCCCCAAAGAAGGCCGACAGGTTCTGGGTCATGGTTGCCAGCCCCTTTCGGCCGGACAGTGCGCCCACATGGCCACTCGGCACACTCACGGCCGTCGCGTTCGGGGCCTTGTCGGCCAACGCCAAGGTTGCGGCGGCAGGCACGATGCCGTCGGCGACAGCGGCGAGTGCGAGCACTGGGCACTCAATGGCACCGAGGTCAGCGAGCTCGCCCTCCCACAGCGCGTTGTTGGCGTAGATGGTCTCGCCCCAGCTCTTGTACAGCGGGCTGGCCACATCGACGTTGTCGTTGTTCCACAGCTCGACCGCCAGGAAGCGCTGCAAGTAGCCGGGCTGGCGCCAGCGGCGGACCAGCTGGGTCAGCTTCATCAGGTTGACCGTCGGGCGCAGCGCCCAGAAGGGAGCGTGGACCCAAGGGGCCGGCACCGCCGTGTAGGCGCTGGTGATGGCGTCCAGGTCAGCGTCTTCGGTCCAGTTCTTGAAGTGGCCACCCTTGCTGGCGTCGATGGGGGCTCCGAACACGGCCAGCTTGCTGACCTGCTCGGGGTTGCGGGCTGCGTGCACTGCAGCGAGGGTGCCGCCCATGCTGTAGCCGAACAGCTGGACCTTCTCGAAGCCAGACAGGGCCTCGTCCAGCAGCTCGAGCACGCCGTCGAGGTCTTCGGTACCGACGCTCCAGTCCAGCAGATAGACCGGGCCGGGCAGCGCCTCGATGAGCGACTGTCCCGGAAGCAGGTCCAGCAGGTAATAGCGGTTGATGAACGACGCGACGACGACCGTCGGCGTGCCCTCGCCCTCACTGACTTGCCACAGACGGGCACAGCCCTTGGACCACACCTTGGTGCGGTTGCTGGGTGCCAGCGGAGGAGCAGGCTCCATCGCCAGCGCCGCCTGCAGTGCAGTCAACTCAGCACCGACCACCATCGGGTTGGCACCGCGACCGATGGCCATCGGAATCAGGTTGGCGACAGCACCAATCCACCCTGTGCGCGTCGCAGCCAGCAGGGCTTGCGGGTACTCGTTGCCCAGGCCCTCGACCTCGGTGCCGTCCGCCGGGGTTCCCATGCGCACCTTGAGCTCGGGGAAGGCGGCGCAGATGTTGGCGAAAGCCGCGAAAGCCGCACCGTTGGCCTTGACCGTCGCCGGGTCCTTGATGGCCGCTTCATGAGCGCGGGCTGCGGCATCTTCGAGGCCCGCCATGAGGTCGAGCAGCGGGGAAAGGTCAGTCATCGCGTCTTCAGAAAACGAGCGACCGTTATTTTTAAGGTCCATAAAAGGGAACATTGGGCTCTCCATGGGAAATGACGCTGGCATCAGCTGAGGATGCCGCGCAGGGAAATGTCGGCGATGGCCAGGACTTCTTCGCGCTTTGCAACGCCGGGGGCGCTGTTGCGGAAGAGGACCTCGACAATCAGGTGGTTGAACAAGTGAAGGTAGACCGTGCGGAAGGCCAAGCGTGCGTCCATGCGCAGCGAGCCTTGAGCCTCGAGCTCGGCGAAGCGGGCCAGAAGTCCGGGATGATCGAGGCCCACGTCCTGCAGAAAGGACTCGCTGAAGTGCTTGCCGCCGAACTCGAGCACATCGACGTACCACAGCAGCCAGAAGCTGCGGTGCTTGCGAATGACCGCTTCGATGGCCATGGCCAGCCCCTCGATGTCTTCGGGGAAGCGGCTGGTGGCGAAGTGCTTGAGCAGCGGGTTGTCGGCACGGCCGAACAAGATGCGGTACCGCTCGATGATGGCCGCGAACAAGTCGTCCTTGCCAGGGTAGTGGGCGTACATGGCCCCCGTCGACACGCCGGCTGCCTGGGCAATCTGGCGAGTGGTCGTGCCGTGGAAGCCCTTGGTCACAAAGCACTCGATGGCGGCGAGTTCGATGTTCTCGCGGACCTTCTTTTTGCGTTCTGGGGTGAGGACGGGCATCGCAGACATTCCTTAAAACGAGCGCTCGTTATGTAAGCCCTTGGGAGGACACGTCAACCAGAAATCTGAGAGAAACCCACGGACGGTTGGTCTGTCCGCGCCCGTACAGCGCCGCTACGGAGACTCGGGCGCCTCGAAGCCGACCTTGTTGTGGGTGCCATCGCAATAGGGCTTGTTGCTGCTCTGGCCGCAGCGGCACAGGGCGAACTTTCCGCCTCGACGCACACAGCGACCCGATGCGGCCACGATTTCGACCGGCCCTCGGACGTTCAAGGGTCCGTCTTTCCAAGCGCCAACGCTCAATGGTGCCGCATCGTCGAGCTCGCCAACTTCGTCTGCGGTCGCGACTTCGCCCGTGGCGGTGAAGTCGATTTTCCGATGCCGGTTGTCGCAGAAGGGCTTGTTCTTGGATGCGCCACAGCGACAGAGCACCGCGCGGATCGGCGCCTTTTTGCCGCCCATCTCGATGTCTCCCCGAACTTGCAGGGGTCCGTTCTCGGTCACGCGAATGACGTTGATGGGCGGACGCGCCTCGCCTCGCCCGTCGGTGTACTCAAAGCGCAGGGCGCCGGACGGACAGCTGCGTACAACCGCCGCCACCTCTTCCGCGTCGCCGGAGTCCGGAAAAATCCATTTGCCTCGGCTGTCGGCTCGGAACACGTCCGGCTGCCCCAGCACACATCGCCGGGCGTGAATGCACTTGCGGCCGTCGAACCAGACGGTGAGGTCCTTTCCTTCGTTCTTGCCCATCAGAGGCTCCTTGTTCGTTTGCTACTGAACGCGCTGTACGCAGGCTTGGCCGCCGACCACACACTCGACGTCACCGACGTTGAGCGGCTTGGCGATGGCGCCGCCATTTGTGCCCGCCGAGTTCTGGTACTCAAGTCCGTCGAGGTTGATCTGAGCCCACACAATGCTGCCGTCGGCACCTGTGTTGGCGCGACACCACGCGCCGAAACCTTCGTGGCTCGTCTCTTCCCAGTTCGAGACCAGCAGGGACACACAGGGACCGGTGCCCGTCCAAGCGGGGTCGGCTCCCTCGAGGCAGTGGCCGTTGATGTCGTTGGCGTAGCCCAGGATGTAGGCGTTCTCGAACGTGCCACTGGTGTCATGAGGCAAGCCCCAACCACCGTTCTCGTTGTCGTCGGTCAGCACCGAGCAGAACATCATCGCGTTTCCGCCAAAGGCGCTTGTTCCGATGAGGGCGGCACCAGGCACGGACATGGCGAAGTGGTACAGCTCGGTCTTGCCCTGCGTTCCGTGCAGCTTCTCGAACATGGTGGTCGCGCCGCCGTCGAGCGGCAGCCAGTTGCCAGCGCCGTCGCAGTAGGACACGCCCGAGCCGCTGACGTAGCGCATCGTGCCCTCTTCGCTGGCCGTGCAGACCGTCGGCCCACCGAGCTTGACGCCGCCCTGGGCATCGAGCTCACCGGTCGTCGCCAGGGTGCCGTGGCCGTGGTTGCCTTCGGCGAGCGTGCCGGAGCTTGTGCCGACCTGCAGGCGGTTCATGTCGATGAAGCCGGCATCAATATCAGCCGCATTGTGGGTATGCGCGCCACCGGCGGTGCCACATTCCCAGACTGTGGCCGTGTTGTTCCACAGCGCCACCTGACCATCGGCACAGGCGAGCGATCCCAAGGTGCCACCCGCATCTTCGATGACGGCCACACCATTGATGCGAATCTCGGTGGCGTCGCCCAGCATGCCGCTGACGTTGGTGGCGGTGTCAGCGGAGTTGGCATTCATTGCGTACGGAACGCTGACCATGGGCAGGCGGGTGGGCAGCGGCGTGCCGCCATCTACCGTCAGCTCGAGCCAGCGAACGGTGCCGTCGAAGTCGTTGTCTTCAAACGGTGTCGTGGCGCCCAGACGGACGGAGTAGTAGCCGTTGGTGAAGTCGACATCTTGAGTCTCGGTCCACAGCTGGGCGCCGGTGGCCGCAGCATCCCAGACCGAGAACTCGACCGAGATCGTGCCATCGAGGGCCGCGCCTGTTGAATCGAGCAAGCGCCCCTGCTGAGACATCTCCATGGGGACCGCCAAGGCGGCGGTCGGCAGCGTGGCGAGAATCAGGGCAAGTGCGAAACGGTGCATGGGAACTCCACTGTGGAATCGCCCTTTACTTCGCCACCGCTATGTCCGCTGCTGGCGGACTAGGAAGTGAGCTTGCCCCATGGCAGAGCCTTTTTGGGCTTGAGCAAGTAGGCCCCCACCGTCATGGCTTCCAGGCGAATGCGCAGGCAATCCTTGCACGCAAAGATGCCTGTTCCGGCCGGGGTCACCGACGCGACGGCGTCGACGTCACGATCGCAGAACGAGCAATGGGCGACCGTGGTGTCGTCGGGTGCGGGCACTTCATTTCGGACCTCGCCCAGTCCTGTCACGTGCACTTCGATCTCGACCATGATGCCCTCCCACAAGCCTGGGCAGACTA
>CAYYHT010000505.1:0-5942 GCA_964471355.1 uncultured Enterobacteriaceae bacterium | reverse complement strand
CATGCCCGACCGAGTACCGCAATGGGCACGCCTACCAGTTCTGCACGACCCCGACCCCATGGCTCGAGGCCCGGGATCGGTGCGGGCTCAACGGCTACCACCTCGTCAGTGTGGCGACCGCGGCCGAGAACGTGTGGGTCGACAACACGGCCGACACCTACTCCCTCGAGAAGTGGTGGTTTGGGCTGACCGATGCGGCGGTCGAGGGCATTTGGATCTGGGACGATGGCAGCGACCTGCTGTACAGCAATTGGCACTCGGGCGAGCCGAACGATGCCGGCGGCGAGGACTGCGTGCAGTTCAATCGCTGGTCCGACCTGACCTGGAACGACGAGCCCTGTTCAGCCTCGTTTCGCTACATCTGCGAGAGTGCGGTGCTGGTCACATGGTTCGTGGACAGCGACGGAGACGGGTGGGGAGACAGCAGCGGAGCCACCATCGTCGCCAGCGACCAGCCCGGTGGACCGTGGATCGATCGGGGAGGGGACTGCGATGACAACAATCCCAACCGCTTCCCCGACAACCCCGATGTCTGCGACGGCTTCGACAACGACTGCGACAACCTGCCGGACGGGGGCCTGTCCAGCCCGCCCATGTACAGCGACGGCGATGCGGACGGGTGGGGCGCCGGCGGCGTGCTTCGCCGAAACTGCGCGACCGACGCCGATGTCGCTGTGGACGGGGACTGCGACGACACCAACGCCGACGTCAATCCCGATGCAGTGGAGTTCTGCAACGATGTGGACGACGACTGCAACGGACTTGTGGACGACGATGCTGTCGACCAGATCAACGTCTGGCCCGATGCCGATGCCGATGGGTTTGGAGACCAAGATGTGATGGGCGTGGCCTGTGAGCCGGGCCCCGGACAGGTGCTCGACGGCAGCGACTGTGACGACTCCGACGCCGGTGTGCATCCGGGCTCCATCGAGCGGTGCAATCACATCGATGACGACTGCAATGGGGTGGTCGACGACAACCCGGTCGACACCCTGACCTTGTACGCAGATGCGGACGGCGACGGCTATGGCGAGTCGACCGGCACCTCGTACGAGTTCTGCTTTCTCACCGACCCCTATGTGGCCAACGACCTCGACTGCGACGACACGTCGGCGCTGATCTTTCCGGGTGCGCTCGAAGTGGTCGGGGACGGCATCGACCAGGACTGCGACGGCTTCGATGCGCTTCCTCCCACCGACACCGGAGAGCCCGACACGGCGGTCGAGGACACCTCGATTGGCGATGACCCTCCGCGACCCGACACCGCTGGGACGGACACCGAGCCCGACGACACGGACGACTGGGTCGCGCCAGACCGGGACTTCGGCCAAGTTCAAGGAGGAGGCGGCTGCCGCTGCGACACCGGTGGGCAACCCGGCGGACTGGGGTGGCTGCTGCTATGCCTTAGCGTCTGGGGTCGATCACGGCGTCGGACTCGTCGCGGGCCGTCTGCAAAAAACGCTGGTACATGACGGCGGCGTCCGGCTCTTCAAAGAAGACCCAGTGACTGCCTCCTTGCCATTGTGACAAGCCCGCGGTCAATGGCGTGCCGTCGTAGCCGACCGTGTTCATGGCCACCGGAGGGCGCAGCACGTCGAGCTCTCGGGCTGCGAACACGTCGGTCTCGTTGAACGTGGGCACGATCATCGAGGCGCGTGCCGCCCCGGCCATGGCTGATGTGCTGCGGTGTGGTGTGGCGTGGTCCTCTTCACCACTGCCGATCAGCACCGGTCGCGGTCGCTGCGTGTCCCAGTCCCCTTCGACCGCAAAGTAGTAGGGCGCGTAGTTGATCGGGTCGGTCTGCTCGACAACCCACTGCACAAGCCCGGTGACGGGGTGCATCTCGCTCATGCGCTCGCCCTGAGCGAAGCCCAGGATGGTCTCGATCTGCACGCTGATGTCGACGGGGTCTTTGCGCTCGATGATGGTGATGGACAGGGCGCCGCCGGCTCCAGAGAGGACCGTCGCGTTGATGTCGCGACCCAGCCATGGCTGCGCGATGGCGCCGCTGATGCCCCCTTGGCTATGGCCCATAAAGTACAGCTCATCGGGGTTGATGAGGATGTCCGGGCCGTCGTCGGTGTGCAGCAGGGTTGGCTCGTCGCCCAGGGCGTGCGCCAGGTAGATGCTGTCGATGGCGGCTTGGAGGAAGTTGGTGCGTCCGCTGCTGGGGTTCAGGTAGTTGAACCAGTGCATCTGCTCGTTGGTGTCCTCGGTGGCCCGGGTGCCAGACAGGGGCTGGTCGATGCCGATGCCGATGAAGCCGGCCCGAGCAAAGAGTGAGGCTTGGCTGATGCCTGAGCCGTCGCTGCAGAAGCCGCGGTAGTTGCCGCCGGTTCCGTGGGCGTACAAGACCACGGGCCAGCCTCCGTCAGGGGGATTGGACAGGTCGCGCGGAGTGCACACGGCCATGCGCATCTCGTCCCAGTTGTGCACGATGGGCACGCCGTCGGCGTCGAACTCGAACTGACCGCCCTCGGATGCATAGGGCTTTTCGCCGTGCTGGTAGCGGGGGCTCTGGTAGCGCCCTTCATAGAAGTTGAACCACAGGGTGTCCCACTCCTCGACGTGCACCAGGGTCTGTTCGAGGCTGGGGGGCTGCAGAGAGTTCTGGGTGTGGTGGGCCAGCCGACGCATCTGCTTGAGGGGGTCGCCGGTGGTGAAGACGGTGGCCACCGCGACGTCCTTTGGCCCCATCTTGTGGAAGAACAGGGCGTCGCCCAGGTCTGCGTACAGGTCGTGGTCGGGGTGGTCGCGGTCCCAGACCTCGGCAAAGCGCTCGTTGGCGTTGGCGAGGTCGGTGGTGACGACGAGCGCGTAGGTCGTTTGGGGGGCGAGCGGGTAGCCCCAGATGGGTGCTACGCCGAGCAGGTTGCCTGGAAGGAACGTGGTCTGGGACTCGAACCACTCCCAGCGAGTCGGAATGCGCTCGCCCCAGTCGGGCGAGTCCGGGTCGATGTTGATGAGCAGGATGGGGGAGTCGTCGGACACCGACTGCAGCGAGTTGTTGGGTAGCAGGCCTGTGTCGATGGGGTTGGTGAAGCGCAGGTAGATGGGGCTGTTGTTGCCGTAGCCCCCCTGGCTCTGTGCCACATCGAGGAAGGTCTGCAGCATGGGGATGTCGTCGGAGCGCGGAACGCCGGTCAGGTCGGGGCTGCCGTCGTCGTTCAGGCGGGCATCACTGGGCCAGGGCTGATCGAAGATGGCGCCGTGCTCGGCCAGATAGACGGGCTTGGTGCCCAGGTCATCGGGAGTGCAGGCGGCGAGCAGGCTGAGCAGGACGACACAACGCATGCCGTTTCATAACGGTGGATTGGGCGCTACAGCGCAAAGTGCAGGCCAATTCCCGCACTGCTGACCACCGCCAGGGCACCGGTGCTGTACGCCAGGGCCTTTTGGGTGCGAAAGATGCCATCGAGCTGCTCCACCGTGTCTGCGCGCTTCATCGCTCCGTTCTGCAGAAGGGCTCCGCCGGCCGTTCCCAGCGCCAATACGCCGACTCCGGCGCCGGCAATCAAGAAGACGGGAGTGGCGCTGCCGCGGGCCGGTGGCGGGTCTGTGGGCAGGGGCTGGGGGCTGATGTCGGCAACGACCGCCAGTGGGGCCAGATCAGCGGGCAGCCCGGTCGGTACGTTCAACACGTCGCCGTCGCCTACGTAGACCACCGTCGCGAACTGAGCCTGTCCGTCCGGAATCACCTGCACCAAGTGCAGGCCCGACTGGACCTCACTGGGAAAGGGCGTCAGCTTCCCGTTCAAGAATCCAATCTCGGCGTGGGCGGCGGGCTCGAGGGTCACGGTGCCACCACCGGCGAGCTCGGGCGCAGCTTGCCAGGCGGCCTTGAGCTTGCTGCCGTAGTCGTCGACCCAGGTGTCGGCTGAGACCCGCTTGGCGCCGGCAAAGCTCTCGGCGGCGGCGTCCGGGTCGCCCTCGAAGACGAGCATCGCGCCCTCGGCTATCCACATGCGGGCCAGCACTTCAGGCGACGCGGCCATGTCACAGCCAAACGCGCCTTCGGCTGCGGCGAGCTGGCTTGCGGCGTCATCAAGTCGTGCTTCGAGCACGGCCTGCTGGGCGGCGTCCACATGTGCCGTGGGGCTGGGGCAATCGGCCCAAGCCGCCGCCGCCATCAGTGCTACAAGCCCGATTCCCACTTGTTCTCTCCAGCCTTCCACACGTGACGCACAGGGGAACGACGGCCTACGCGAATCGACTTCTCGATCACCTTGCCATCGAGCACCATCTTCACGCTATGGCTGCCTTCTGACAACGCAAATCCCGGCAGCGGCGTCGTGCCTACCTTCTTGCCGTCGATCCAGACCTCGGCGTCCATCGGAATCGAGGTGAAGGTGATGGCCTTGGTCTTGGCCGAAGGCGGGGGGGCCGCGACGGGCTCTGGTGTCTTCGCTGCAACGGGGGCTGGGCTCGCTTTGATTGGCTCCGTCTTGGCAACAGCGGGAGGCTGCGTTGGCTTGGCGATGGGCTCTGCCATGGATTTGGTCGGTTCGGGGGCGGCAGCGTCTGGTGCGGGCTCTTCGCTTGGCTCGGTGGGTTCGGCGACCTTGGGCTCGGGAACGACCTCGGCAACGGTGGCCGTCGGTGAGGGGTCCGCCTCGGGAGCTTCGCCGGGAAATCCGATGTACAGGCCGGCCATGAGGGCGACAGCCGCGACGCCCACGCCGATTCCAATCATCAGGATGCTGGTGCCGCCGGCCGCCACAAGCGCGCCCTGCCCGGCGATGCGCAAGATCTTGGTCTCGACCGTCGGGTCGGGGGCTAGGTCGTCTGGAGCGAGGGGCACTGCGCGCAGCGTCTCGGTGATCAGCGTGCCGACGAGGTCGTCGGGTTCCATTTCAGAGAGCGTGGGAATGACACTCTCGGCCCACAGTCGCAGCCGAGGGTCGTCACGGCATTCTCCGCGCAGTCGGTGGCACTCCTCTTCGACGGCGCGTGCGGCCGGGCGCTTGCGAGGGTCGGCGTTCACCATCTCTTTGGCCAGCAGCATCGCTTGGCGCAGGCCGGGGGTGCCGGTGGTGATGTCGCCGACGGTGTCCTCTTCGGACGAGACGATGGTCCAGTGCGGGGGCGGTCGCTTTGCCGTCAGCAGCACATGCAGCACGACCCCCAGACTGTAGATGTCGCCTGACGGCCCCTCTTCACCGTATAGGCGCTCTGGCGCGATGTAGCCAGGGGTGCCGCCGATGTGGGTGGTGGTCGCCGCCTCGCGATTTTCGAACTCGGCGCGCGCAATGCCGAAATCCAGCACCTTGACCTCGCCCGAGGGGGTGACCTGGATGTTTGCGGGCTTGATGTCCCGGTGCAGCAGCTTGAGCGGAGCGCCGTCAGGTCCGGCTTGGTTGTAGACCTTGTCCAGCGCGCGGGCGACCTCGCCGACAATCTCGACCGCGACCCCCGGCGGAAAGACGCCGTTCTGCTTGCCCAAGCGTGTGCAGCTCGCGCCATCGACGAACTCCATGACGACGGCCCACTTCCCGTTGATGCGGGTGGGCGAATCGACGCTCACGATCGCGCGGTCGCGCACCAAACCCAAGATGCGCGCCTCGTCCCTGAACCGAGCGAGTGTGTCCTCGGACACCTCGTCGCTGGTCAGCAGTTTGAGTGCTACCTCTTTGACGAAGCCCGCCTCGCCCTCAAGCCGCGCCCGGTAGACGGTGCCGAAACCACCCTGCCCAAGCACGCCGAGAATGCGGTATTTCCTGCTCTCGATGCCGCCCATTGGGCAGATGGTACCACCCTCAGGCTACGCTTTGGCCACGTGCGTTCCTCTGTCCTACTGCTGCTGCTCTCCGGATGCCTCATCAACGAGAGCGGCTACCAGCATGAGCTAGACAGGATCAACGGGGAGTCAGACACCGACACAGACACAGACACCGACACGGACACGGACACCGACACGGACACGGACACGGACACGGACACGG
>CAYYHT010000504.1:0-5953 GCA_964471355.1 uncultured Enterobacteriaceae bacterium | reverse complement strand
GGGGATGTTCCTCGTCGACCTGTCCGGTGCGGTCTCCGGCCACATAGCAGGTCGAGGTGTGCAGAAAGGGCACCTCGCCAAGGTCGCGGGCCAGCGAGACCAGGTTTTGCATGCCGAAGGCGTTGACCTTGAGCGCGTAGTCCAGGGGCGGGGTGAAGTCGACGAGGCCTGCGGCATTCACCAACGCCGTGATGGTGCCTCGCAGCTCGTTTCGGACCTTGGCGTCGACGCCCGCAAAGTCCTGGGACACGTCGCCTTCGATGGGCGTGATGCGCGAACGCAGGAAGTCGTAGAAGCCGTCCCCGTGTTGCGTGCGAAGGGGAGCGAAGACCTTGCTGGTGGCGATTTCAGCCCAGAACCGGTCGTCGCTGCTCTGCCCCGCCTTTGGGCGCACAACCATCCAGATGTGCTCGATGTTGGGGTAGCGATGCAGCAGCAAGCTGACCCAGACCTTGCCGAGAAATCCAGTGCCTCCCATGACCAGCAGGCGAGCGCCCTCGAGCTGGGCTGAGACGTCGAGCGGCCCAAGGGTCATTTGGCCTCCGCCGGCTCGGATAGGGCCAGAGGCGGCGTTGCGACGGACACATCGGCCATGACCATGGGACAGATTCTTAGGCAGCTGATGGTCGGGTCTGCGGGGGCCGTCTCGCCAGCCATTCGCAGCGCCTCTTCCATGGTCGAAGCGGTCTCGTAGCCCAAGATGCGTGGGACGTACTCATTGTCGGCGCCGACAATGATGACCCTGCCGCGGTGTTGCCGGCCATTCTCGCCCCAGTACCACATGTAGAAGGGGTGGACGGGATGGTAGCTTTTGCCGCTTCGGTACATCTGGATGTAGCCGGGGTTCTGCGCAAAGGTCTTCTCGTAGCGCTTGTGCAGCTCCATTGCGTCGCGGGTCTCGGGCAACAGCTTGTGGAAGAACTCGACGTAGGGCGAGTGCTGATCGCGGTCGAACTTGTCGGTGGCGGGGTGCAGGGCGATGATGGTGCCGCCCTTCTTGAGCAGCGGGTTGCCGACAGCCAAGTTGTGGAAGTAGCCCTCGACCATGCAGGACAGCAGCAGCGGATTGAGAAAGGCGCCCACGTTGTACGGACTGATGTAGGGCACCGGGTAGATGACGATGTCCGACTGCCCCTCGACCGGGACGACCAGCTGCTTTCGCACTGTCTTCAGGCACTCGGTGTGCACGGCTTCGACCTCGCCGGCCCACACCCCGATGACGTCATAGGGCGCCGGGACCCGCTCGAAAATCGCTTGCCGAGCGGGTTGGGGCAAGAAGTTGAGCGTGCGAACAAGAGCGGACAACGCCAGCCCCTCGTTCTTGGTGAGCTCGTCCTCGTTCTTCGCCAGAAAATCCAGGGCCTTGCCGAACATTCGTGTGTTGACAGTGCTCTCGATCTGGAAAATTGGCACCTTCTCGTGGACCAGCTTGCCCACCTCGACCATGCGGCGGCTCAGCTCGCTGGTCTCGGGCTGCATATAGGAGCTGGTCTTTCGAATGGCTCCGGGTGTGTGGTGTCCCTTGAGCGTCCGGTAGCCCGCCAATCCGGTGCCAACGCTCTTGTAGCCGCCATTCATAGGCACGAAGGTCAGGTTCACATAGATGAGCAGGTCGCTCTCGGCCGCCCGCTTGTTGATCTCGACGGTGATGCCGCCGGCGGTCACCCCAAGCTCTTTGAGTCCACCGGGCTGCTCGGCGTCGTGGTTGTAGAGCTTGTGTGGCCAGAATCGGTCAAAGACCTTTCCGCCCACCATATGCTTGACCTCGTCGGCGGTCATGGGCCGATGAAATGCCGTTGCGATGATCATCTCGACGTCGGTGACCGCATGGTCGTCGAGCAGCGCGACCACGATGTCCAAGATGCGCCCGCGGACGTCGGGTCCTTTCATTTGCGGCAGGGGCATAGACAGGTCATCGATGGCGATGGTGACCTTCATTCCCGGCTTGAGCTTTGCGTACAGCGGCTCGTCATTGTGCGGGTGATTCACGGCGTAGCGAATGGCCGCATCGACGTCTTGCAAGCCCGCCATGGGCGGTTTTGGGTAGATGACCCGCGTGCCGACGGGCAGGTCGACCTCGACGAGCTTGTCGCCCGAGAAGAGGACGCGCGGCTTGCTGCGGTGATCGATGGTGACGACGCAGGGATGGCTGGAGGCCAAATGTAGCTCCGGGTTCAGGCGCTGGGGCGCGCGCGCTTGGACAGGTCGAGAATGGGCCAGTGGTACGCCTGGGCTAGGCGTTCGAGCTTGCCGTCGGGATGGACGCAGTACGGATGTCCGACCACCGAGAGCATGGGCACGTCGGAGTAGGAATCGGAATAGGCGAAGCAGTCGGCGAGGTCGTGTCCGTGAGAACGCGCATCTTCGCTGATGAGGCGTGCCTTGGTCGGACCCGCGACGACCGGTCGCAACAGCTTGCCGGTCGCGTGGCGGTCCTTCATCTCGAGCCGATTGGTGATGCAATCACTTGGATCGATGCCCAAGTGTTCAGCGAGAGGGGCGACCGTGATGTCGAGGGATCCGGTCACTAGAACGACGCGCTGTCCGGCATCCTGGCACTTCTTGACGAGGTCGAGCGAGCCCGGAAAGATGCGGGGACCGAGCACGGTGTCGAACACCTCTTCGGACAGCACTGCGAGACGGTCCTCGCTCATGCCTTGGTAGTGACTGAACAACATCTCGTTGAACAGGCGGCGATCGCGAAGCTCGGCCCACATCATGGAGGGGCCGCTGAGCAGTGCCTTGCCCATGCGAGTCGCGCTCTGCCATGGGCTGGCTTGGTTGGCCAAGTACAGCAGCGTGGGGTGCACAAGATTTGTGCCCACCAGCGTTCCGTCTACATCAAAGTAGGCAGCAACTGTCATTTCACCCCCCCGCAGGACCCTCCGAGGTAACCCGACCGGGTCTGGGACTCCACTGACGGGGTCGTCAGGAACCGCCTAGCGGGCCGCGGCCATCCCGCTCCAGCCAAATCCACCGCAGCCGGTGGTCAGGTCAGACGCGTCGGCGGGTGCCACAGCGACAGCCGCGCCCTCGTCCGCGGAGTCGAAGCTGGACTGGCAAAACCAGAGCTTGCTGTCGGCGTCGATGGTCCAGTCGAAGCGGCTCCAGAGACTGGCGTTGTACTCGTTGGCCGCGTCGTTCTCGGCGATGGCGTACAGGGCCGCGTTGTCGTACTGGCTGATGTGGAAGACAGAGTCGCTGCCGAAGCCGCCCTGGGTCCACGTGTCGGCCGTGATCGCGTGCGTGCCGCCAAAATCATCGTTGTACGAGCCGATAATCGCAAGCGGCTCGGGCGTGTCATCGGTATCAGTGTCCGTGTCGGTGGTTTCACAGCCCGTGAGGAGCAGAATTGGCAGAATGGACAGAATGCGCAGGATCGTCATGTGGGTCTCCGATTGGCGCTGCCGATAACGATGCTTCGGTCGTTCGCATAGGACGGAACGTCGTTCGCAATCACGCGAACATCGGTGTGCAGCGCAGTTCGTCGCGTGAGCCACCCCGGCGGGATATTCGCGAGCCATGACCCGGTATGCCCCATTCTTGTGCCTGTGGATCTCGGCGCCTGCGCTTGCGTGCGACGCCACCCTCGATTCCAGCGATTCCATCAATACGGCGCTCAACGCGGCGGCTGCGGGCAGTGTGATCTGCCTGAATCCGGGGACGTATAGCGAGCGTCCATGGCTGGGCTACGGCAAGTTCAACAGCGGCGGAGGCATCACCATCCGGCGCACGCCGTCCGAGACTGCCGAGGTGATCGTCGACGGGGGCACTGGCGCCTCAAACGCCTGGGTCGTTCGCAATGGCGTCATCGTCGTGATCGAGAACATCACCATGCTGCAGGCCGACGCACGGGTGATGGACATCAGTTCGGGCAATGTGACCCTGCGTGGCGTCACGGTCAGAGATGCCACATCGGGCCTGAGCGGTGCGGGTCTGTACATGACGACGTCCAGCACGTTGGTTGTCGAGAACAGCACCTTTGCCGACAACGTGTCGACGGGCTCGGGCGATGGCGGGCACATCTCGGCGGCGGACAGCGACGTCTCGATCACAGGCACGACCTTCACCGGCGGCGGCGGTGACACCGGCGGAGCCATTCGCATGACCGGCAGTGGCGACCTGACCATCTCCACGTCTGTGTTCTCGGCGAACGCGGCGACGGACATGGGTGGGGCCGTCTATTACGTGGCCACCGGTGACCTCACCATCTCCGAGACCGAGTTCAACAACAACACCAGCGCCAATGGCGGCGGTGCGCTCGAGCTGAACAACCTGGCCAACCTGGACGTCAAGCAGAGCCAGTTTTGCGCGAACACCGTCACAGGGGCGAACAAGAAGGGCGGTGCTGTCCACGTGGACGGCGGCAACCTGACTGTGCACAAGTGGTTCAACAACCTCTTCGTCGAGAACACGAACCTGGGAACCGGCAGCAGTGATGGCGGCGCCTTGAGCCTGCGCAATCTGGCGAACGGCAACGCCGAGATCACCAACAACACCTTCTTGGGCAACGGCGTCGAGGATGTGGGGGCCGCAATCGAGGCCCGCGGCGACAACGTCACTATCGTCAACAGCATCTTCCAGGGCAACGGACCCGGTGCGGCAACCATTCAGGCTGCGGACTCTGGTGGCGGCACGGTGTCCTGGAGCGGTTTCTTTGGCAACACCACAACGGTTCAGCTGTGGTCCGGCGGTTTCACTGCAGCTGGCGGCAACCGCACCGACAACCCGCTGCTCGAGAGCTGGTCAGTCGACGCAGACTGCAGCAACGACGACTTCCACCTGCAGAGCGGCAGCACCTACATCAACTTGGGCAAGTCCACCATCCTGGACGAGGACGGCTCACGCAGTGACATTGGCGCCTATGGCGGCCCCAATCCCTACCCCACGCCCGTCGCGACGGACGCCGATGGCGATGGATACGACGTGGGGGTCGACGATTGCGACGACACTGACGCGGCGGTGAACCCGGGCGCAGACGAGGTCTGCAACGGTATCGATGACGATTGCGACACCACCATCGATGGACCGGGCAGCACCGATGCACTGACCTGGTACGCCGACACCGACACCGACCTGTTCGGCGACTTGAGCAACACCAGCGTGGACTGCGCGCCACCGGCAGGATTCATCGCCGACAGCACGGACTGCGACGACACAAAGGACTTCGTCTATCCGGGAGCCGTCGAGGTTTGCGACGCCAGCGACAACGATTGCGACGGCACAACAGACGGCCCCACGTCCGTCGATGCATCGGACTGGTTCCGAGACTTCGACAGCGACCTCTTTGGCGATTCGAGCGATACCCAAAAGGAGTGCTTGTCGGACCCGCCAGTCGGCTACGTCCTGGACAACACGGACTGCAACGATGGCGTCGCCGAGGTCAATCCGGACACGCTGTGGTACCTCGACAGCGACAATGACGGCTACGGCGATGCCACCATGTCCCAAGGGCCGCAGTGCTCCCAGCCTGCAGGCTATGTGCTCGACGACCAGGACTGCAACGACGCGAACAAGTGGCTGCATCCCGCGACGATTTGGTACGCCGACACCGACGGTGACCTCAAGGGCGATCCCGATGTCACGACGGTTGCGTGCATCAAGCCAACAACCGGCTTTGTGGGCAATCCCAGCGACTGCGACGACACCAATCCACTCGTGCCTGCTGACGACCCTTGGTACGAGGATTTCGACAACGACGGGTACGGCAATGTGGCCTCTCCGGCGGCGTTCTGCAGCAGCCCCCCAGGCTACGTGCAGGACGACCAGGACTGCGATGACACCGAAGCCGACGTGAGCCCGGTCGGCGTCGAGACCTGCGGAGACGGCATCGACAGCAACTGCGACCTCGCCGGTGGCCCCGACGATGACGATGACGGCGACACGCTGACCTACGCACAGGAATTCGCGGTCGGCGGCGACGACTGCAACGTGGACACCGATGGCGATGGCA
>CAYYHT010000503.1:0-5957 GCA_964471355.1 uncultured Enterobacteriaceae bacterium | reverse complement strand
AGCGGCTACGAAGAGCCCGCACCGACGGCTGCGCTGTCGAACCTCATGGCTCTGAATCTGAGCACTGGCTACGCGATCTCTGATGCGTTCCGCCTGTCTGTGGCGGCCCCTGTGTTCATCAGCGCCGACTACATCGACGCCAGCAAACTCAATGAGCTGCGCCAAGAGCAGGGTGGCGGCATCGGCGACATCCGAATCGCGGGCATGCTGGCCCTCAAGCGACCCGAGCAGGGCTTTGCCGGCGGCTTCGGCTTCGGCCTGGTGCCGTTCGTCGACCTGCCCACCGGCAACTCCCATATGTTCCTGGGACGCGGCGGCTTGGGCTTCGGCATCAAGCTCGCGGCGACCATCGAGGCCGGCGGCTTCACCACTGGCGGCGAGCTCGGCTTCGGGCTCAATCCCGGTGGCGACAAATGGGAGATGGGCAACTACGGCGGCGGCATGCACGCGCTGCTGGGTGTGCAAGCTGGCTACCTGTTCTCTGAAGCCATCGGCATGAATGTCGAGGCGCGATTCGCCCCGGCTTTCAACTCCCCGGTTGGCGGCGGTTCGACCTCCCCCTCCGAGGTCATCGTCGGCCTCAAGGCGCGCAGCAAAGCCGGTCCGCACATTGGACTCGGCGTCGGCAAGGCGGTGTCAGCGGGGGCCGGCGGGTCACCGATTCGCTTCGTCGTGCAGGTGGGCTATGGCCACATCCTGGCCAGTCGCTGGGACCACGACCTCGACGGCATCTACAACGACGACGACGCGTGCCCCGAAGATCCCGAGACCATGAACAGCTTCGAGGACGCCGACGGCTGTCCCGACGAGGGCGGCAAGGTGTTCGTCACCGCGTACGTCAAGGGTCAGATCGAGGAGTACGTCAAGGTCAGCGTCGATGGCGCAGACATGCAGGGCAATCCGCAGAGCTACGAATTCGAGACCACGCTGCCCGATGCCAACAGCACCGAAGTGGCTGCTGGCGACTACACGATCACAGCAAGCACACCCGGCTTCATGGCCGAACAGAAGCTGTCGGTTGTCGAGGGGGACTACAACCTCGAGCTGCAGCTCGTTCCGCAGACCCCCGCGCAGATCAAGCTCACTGCGACCGATCCCGGTGGCACCCCGCTTCCGCGCGCCGGCCTGTCGGTCATCGAGGACGGCACTGCCTACAAGTCCGAGCTTCTCGACGAGACCGGACTGCTCGAGTTCGACCTGCCTCCGGGACAGTACGTCTTCTTCGTCAACGCCAACGAGTTGGGTTCATGGCGACGCATTGTGTCGCTCCAGCCTGGTCAGTACATCGAGATCAAAGCCATCGTCGGCGCATCGCAGGCTGTGATTCGCGAGGATCGCATCCAGCTGATGGACAACGTGTACTTCGACTCGGGCTCCGAGATCATCCAGGTGCAGTCCTACCCGCTGCTCGACGAGGTTGCAGCGCTGCTTGCAGGAACGCCGGACATCATGGCGATCGAGGTCCAAGGACACACCGACAACCAGGGTGGCGATGCCGCCAACCTGTCGCTGTCCCAGAAGCGCGCCGAATCGGTCAAGGCCTACCTCGGACAGCAGGGAGTCTCCGCAGGGCGCCTCCAGGCCGTCGGATACGGCGAGACACAGCCCATCGCCAGCAACGAAACGGCCGAAGGTCGCAGCATCAACCGACGCGTTGAGCTGGTCATTACCAAGCGCGTCGAGCGCTAGGGCTGAAGCATTTGACGTGATCCCCGTTGATCGATGCGCCGAAACAGGGCATGATTGTCGGGAGGCACTCTCTTTTTTCCTCGCTGAGGTGGTTCTATGGCGCTTTTTGATTTTGACCCTTGGGGCAACTACTACTTTGCCCTTGAGATCGATGGGACCGTACTGGCCCACTTCCGCGAGATCTCCGGTCTAAAGTCCTCTGCACAGGTCTTCGAGATTGAAGAAGGCGGTCTGAATGGACAGGTCCACCACCGGGTCGGCCAGTCCAAATGGGAGAACATCACTCTCAAACAGGCCACCAACTCCGGTACCGAGCTGGTCGCATGGCGCGACAAGTACGTCACCGATTCCGGTTGGGGCGACCGAGTCGACAGTTCTGGCGCGATCATCGTCAAGAACAACATGGGCATCGAAGTGCGTCGCTACATCTTCACCGCCTGCTGGCCCGTGTCATGGGAAGGCCCGACGCTCAACTCCGGCGGCTCGGACATGGCCATCGAGACTCTCGAGATTGCGTTCGACGAGCTGTACATCGACAACAAGCCTCTCGAGCCGCAGGACCCTGGTCCACAGACGACTCCCAAGAAGTTCGAGACCGAGCCGATCGAGTTCGAGCTGGACAGCGCCGAGCTGACTCCAGAAGGCCAAGAGACCATGGACCAGCTGAACGAGGACATTGCCGAGTCCGAAGTCGAGCAAATCTGGGTCGAGGGCCACACCTGCTGGCTTGGGCCGGGCGGTGCTGGATCGGGCAGCAGCCATGCCTACAACCTGTCGCTCTCACAAGCACGCGCACAGACCTGTGCCGATGCGATCACAGGTGCCACGGTCATGTCCGCCACGGGCTTCAGCTTCGACCACCCCAAGGCGTCCAACCGGACGGCCGGCGGTCGCTCACAGAACCGACGCACCGAGTTCTGGACCGAGCCGCGCGGCGGACTTCGCGACGGCGAGCTCGAATAGACCGCTCAGGGCGTCTTGGTGACGTCCTTTGCCCACTTCAGCGGTGACTGGGCGCGCATGCCATCTGCGCGCTCTCGCACCCACACCTGCTCTTGGATTGAGTGCTGCTTGAGGGCATCGTGCAGTCCAGCATGGGCGAGCGCGTGGCTGGACCAGGTCAGCGTCGGCAGGAAGCCCCGCACGAACTTGTGGCCGCCACCGTGCCCGGGCTCGAAGACCTTGATGCCTTGGGCGATCGCGTACTCGACGGTCCGGTAGTAGCAGAGCTCGAAGTGCAGGAAGGGCATGTCACCATCGGCCCCCCAGTAGCGGCCGTACAGGCGGTCCCCCTTGTGCACATTGAAGGTGCCGGCGACCGGCTTGCCGTCTTGGCGGGCGATCACCGCGAGCATGCGGTGGCCCCATTGTTCCTGCAGCAGGCGGAAGAAGTCCGGGTTCAGGTAGCGCCCACCCCACATGCCGAACTGGTCGCAGGTGTGGGTATAGAAGCGGTACAGAGCGTCCATCTCGTCGGGCGAGGGGCCCAACACCGTCTGGATGTCGAAGGGTTCGCAGTGGCGGCGCTCGCGCTTGATGTTCTTGCGCTTCTTGCTTGGGAAGTCGGCCAAGAAGTCGTCGAAGGTCGTGTAGTCCCGGTTGGTCCAATGAAACTGGAACTGCGCCCGCGGGAACAGGCCGAACTCCTCGAGTTCTTTGGCCTCGTCGAGTGAGTTGAACAGCACATGGATGCCGTGGGAGGGGCCGCGGCTGGCTTCGATGCCACTGAGCAGGGCGGGCAGCCACTTCGCGCGGTCTTCGCCGGGACGGACGAGCAGCCGCGATCCCCCGACGGGGGTGAAGGGCACCCCGATGACCAGCTTGGGGTAGTACTGCAGGCCGTTCCGCCGAGCCGCGTCGGCCCACGAGTGGTCGTAGACGAACTCGCCTCGGGAGTGGGTTGTCATCCAACCTGGCGCTCCGGCCACAAGCTTGCCGGCGTCGTCGTGGACCACGATGGGACGGGGGTACCACCCGGTCTGCGGCACGGCGCAGCCGGTGGTCTCAAGCCCTGCCAGGAACAGATGTTCCAGGAACGGAGACTCGTCTCCGACCAGGGCATCCCATTCAGCTGCATCGAGCGCAGTGTAGGAATCCAACACCGTCACTTTGGGCAAGGTCGTTGCCTCCTGTTCCATGGCTAGGGATCTTGACCCATCCCGCGTCAGTCCGTGAGACGCATCGACAAACCAAGACAACCATATTTCGTCGTTCGCGCGTCAATGAAGGTGAGCAATCGGCGAAACCGGTGCTCTGGAGAACGAAACTCCTCGATGGATGGAAAGATGACCCCCTTCGGAATGGTCGCGACCCCGGACGAACGACTCATGCAACGGCTGGTTGGATTGCTGCGCCGTGGTGCGGGCGCCACCCCCTTCATCACGGCGGGACACGCGCTGACGAACGCGGTGATGGCTACCCGCGGCATTGGCGATCTGCCAGATTGGGCTGAGGATCTCGCTGACGCCATGGTCGGCGCCCTGATCTTGGTCCAGCAGAGAACACAGGGCCTCGAGAACGCAGATATTCGCGTTGAGCTGGCCACCGCGGCCGCCGTGCTGGGTGTGGTCCGTCCTCGTGTGGCTCCCGTTTGCCGCGGCGCGATCACGGTCTGGCTCGGCTTCGGCATGCCGCCGGCCCGCTGGCAGAACGATCCAAATCAACTCGCAGCACGCACGCTTCTGTTCTTGGCGCTGGACGATACCGACGCCGCCATCAAGTCGATTGACGCACTGTTGGAGTTCGGCGGTGCCCCCGCCAATGGCGTCTTGCATGACTGGACCGTCAGCCGCGTGCAGCGACATGGCCCCAGCCGCGAAGCGCAGTGCTTCCACAACCTGCGGCTCGCTCTGATGGGCTATCCGTCGGCGACCCTGCAGCTGTTGGCGGCGATTGTGGTCATGGAACGCATGGGACGCGGCTGCGGCGATGCCCTTGGCTGGCTCGATCAAGTGGCCGTAGACATTCGCGATGCGGGCACCAGCTGCCGCGCGAGTGCGTGAGCAGCAGACCTCGGGTTAGGCTCGGTGTATGAAGAAGGAGCTGCTGGTCTACGAGGGCTTGCAGAGCTGTCCCTACCGGGATGGCCTGGTTGCACGGATGCCTCTGTACAGGCAGCTCCGGCAGCTCACCCCGGCCGAGTCCGACGTGCGCTTTGCCAACGCAGAGCGCCGGGTTGGCAGCGCGCTGTACCGAACTGCCTGCCCCGCATGTGACGCCTGCAAGGGCATCCGGCTTCCAGTGAACGAGTTCCGACCCAGCAAGAGCCAGCGTCGCGTTCGCAATCGATGGGGCACCGACTGGCGCATCGAGATGGGCCCCGCGACCTACAGCGACGAAAAGCTGGCGCTGTTCAACCGGCACAAGCGAGAGCGTGGCCTGGTCGACGCTGACGACCCTTCCATGTCGGCGGTGGGCTACGTCGGCTGGCTGGTTCACTCGTGCATGCAGACGGTCGAGATGCGCTACTATCGGGACGAAAAGCTGGTCGGTGTGGGCATCATGGACCTCGGCGAGACGTCCGCCAGCTCGGTGTACTTCTACTTCGATCCCAGCGATGCCATCTCGAAGCTGTCGCCAGGGGTGTTCTCGGTGCTGCAAGAGATCGAGCTGTGCCGGCAGACCGGTCGGGATTTCCTTTACCTGGGCCTATATGTCGAGGACTGCCGTCGATTGAACTACAAGGGCAGCTACCTGCCTCATGAGCAGCTCATCGACGGACACTGGAAGCGCTTCGAATGATGGACAAGGTCGCCTTCTTTGCTGACTACCTCGCCAAAAAGCCCGGGGACCGGTTCGCCATGTACTCACTGGCTCTCGAGCTGGCCAAGACCGAGCGCTGGAACGATGCCGAGCAGGCGTTCGGCAGCTTGCTCGAGGTGCATCCGCAGTCGGGGGCTGGGCACTACCAGCTGGGCATGCTGTTGTCGGCCCAAGAGAAGCACGAGGCTGCGCTCGCCGCTTGGCGGCAGGGCCTCGCATTGCTCAAAGGCAGCTCGGAATCAGAGGCGCGGCGGTCGATCGTCGAGATTGAAGCCGCCATCGAGGACCTGCTCGACGACATGTAGCGGGCTTCCGCCTACCAGTGGGCGAGGGTGTCCTGCCACAGGCGAACGCCGGGGAATACCGTGTCGATCAGCACGTCTCCGTACAGCACCGTGATCGCGGCCCCGGCCGAGAAGCTGGGACCGGCGGGCATGTGGGTGCTGCGCCGGGTCCAGGCCAGGTTGGCGAGTGAGGTGACGGCACTGATGGTCAGGCCGATCACC
>CAYYHT010000502.1:0-5976 GCA_964471355.1 uncultured Enterobacteriaceae bacterium | reverse complement strand
TCGAACTCGATGTCCACAGCTCCTGGCAGGACACTCGCGTCATCGTCGTCGCAGTCCTGCCCGCCGCACACAGCCGCCAGGGCGACCACTCCATCACCATCGGCATCGCACACATCACCGTCTAGGCAGTCGTTGTCGATACCATCTCGTGGCACTTCCACCGCATCTGGGTGCACCTGACCATCCAGATCGGCGCAGTCGGCGCCTGCACACTCCACCGCGTCGAATCCATCGCCGTCCACGTCGCACAGGTCAGCGCCATCACAGTCGTCATCGACGCCGTCATAGGGGACATCCACCGCGTTCGGGTGCACTCGGTCATCCGCGTCGTCGCAGTCACTTCCCCCACACGAGATGGCGGAGTAGCCGTCGTTGTCCAAGTCGCATTGGCAGAGTGGTTCGGACGCGCAGTCCGAGTCCGCACAGTCGGCGTTGCCGTCGGAGTCGTCGTCGAGCCCGTTGTCGCAGTCCTCGAGGCAGCCTCCGCTCCCGTCGTCGAAGTGCAGGCTGAAGCCGTTTGTGCCCGCAGCCCCCTGGGAGTAGCCCTCGACGATGACGTAGTAGGTGGTTCCCGTCACGGCGGTGAACGTGACTGCGTCTGTTGAGGTGCCCGAGGCGATCGAGGACTTCAGGCAGGACGTGCTGTCACAGTCGCCCTGCAGCACGTAGATGTCCTTGTCGACCTGCATGCCATCGATGCGAAAGGTCACTGCTCCCGTATTCTGAGGCTCAAACGTGTAGATGACCTCAGGTCCCCCCTGCGGAATGTTCGAGCAGGTCCCTCCCGAGTAGGCGCTCAGCAGATCGGTCCCCGTCTCGGTGGTTCCTGCCAAGTCCGAGCTGCAGGTGATGTCTCCCTGCACGTCGATCGGCGAGCAGGTGTCTGCGTGTGCCGCAAGCGGAAAGAGGAGTAGGACAGCGGCAAGTGACGACATCGTGGCCCGCAGTGTTGCACGTCACACGCCTGATGGCCGGCTGCCGATCTCGGAATCGGCGCAACCATCAATTTCTAAGCGGAAAATGGACCAGTACGGTACGATAATGCCCCGATGACTTCCGACCCAGCCGACTTGGCAGACCGCGAAGCTCTGCTCGCAACGAGATTGTCGACGTGAGCGCGTTGGTCCGCCGAATGGCGAGCGTGGCCACGCCATTGATTGGCGAGAACGTCGAGCTCGCCGACGTGGGCACCGGCTTGGGCCTGGCCACCGTGATGGGTGTGGTGCGGCGTCTGCGAGGCCAAGCGACCATCGAGTCACAGCTGGGTCAGGGCACGACGATTCGAGTCAGCATTCCGGCTGCTTGAATCACCTGTGCGCTCGTCAGTCCGCCGTTTGCTCAAGCACGTCGAGGGCCTGTTGCGGAAAGCGCCGGCTGTTCACCTTGCCCGACCACATCAGAATCTTGCCCTGTTTGTCGATAATGACGCCCGCTCGTGAGGCTGTCCGCGCGTCGCTGCTCTCGGCTGCGCCATAGGCAATGCCCATCTGCTTGGTGGTGTCGCAGAGCAGCGGGTAGTTGAAGTCGTACTTGTCGGCGAAGGCCAGGTTTCGCTCGATCGAGTCAAATGACACCCCAAGAATGACGGCGTGCAAAGCATCAAACTGGTCTTTCAAGTCGCGGAACCCGCGACCCTCGATGATTCAACCAGGGGTATCGGCGACAGGGTAGAACCACAGCACCACTGCCTTTCCGGCAAAGTCGGACAGCTGAACCCTGTTTCCAAGGTGGTCCACAACATCAAAATCGGGGGCGGGTTCGCCGCGTTTGAGGCTCATAGCGGGACACTGGCATGGCGGGTGTCACCGCGTCAATGGCGAATCAAGCAGGCGCAGATCATCACAACGAGCGCTCCGGCGCCCATCCAGCGCATAAACACTTAGCGAACCCACAGGTTGATGTCGGTGAAGTCGGTGTGGCCGGTCGCATTTGACCCGTTCCAGCCGTTGTACAGGAAGCGAATCTGCGTCGACGGGGCCACGGTCGTGGCGCCGAAGTTGTAGCTGTGGTTGCCGAAGTTGATTCCGAAGTTGCCGCCGTCCTTGATCATCGTGCCAGGGGTGCCGAACTGGATGAAGGCGATGCTGCCGGAGTTCTCGGCGAAGTCCCAGTTGCCGCGGGCGTTCTGATCATCGCCAGCCCCCTGCCCGTAAGCATCCCAGTCGCCAGACATCTCGGTGAAGGTGAACTCAATGTCGAAGTCGACCCACTGCGAGCTGTTGTACGAGGCCAGCTCGATCTCGTCACCGTCCAAGAACATGTGGCCGCAGCTGTTGTTCGAGCATGCACCATTGAAGGTCGAGTCGAACTTGCCCAGTGATGCCAGCCACGTGCCACTGATGTTCAGACCCACGTAGGTCCAGCCGCCGCCGTCGGTGGTCATGTCGCAGTACACCTCAAACGCATCGCTGGTGTCGCCATCGCCGTCGCCGTCGATCCAGAACACTCCGTCCGCGGGCGCATAGTCGTCATTGAGCTGCTTGCAGGACGTGCCGGCCCCCGCCTGGGTGACACCGTCATTGCAGGTGTCAAAGCAGGTGGCATCGAGGTCGTTGATGTCGTCGCCACCCGCCAGGGCGATGCTGTCGTGGCCGTCGCCGTCTTGGTCCCAGTCGCTGGCTCCATCGCAGTCCTGGTCCACGTCGTCGTACCAGATCTCAGTGGCGCCGGGATTGATGGCAGGGTCACCGTCTTCGCAGTCGTCGTCGCACGGAAGCCAGCCGTCGGAGTCCCCATCGACCTCGTCTGACCCAAGCCCCGAGCAGGCGTCGTCGACTCCATTGCACTGCTCGGTGGCGCCGGGGAAGACAGTGACGTCAAGGTCATCACAGTCCGTGTTGGTGGTGGCAAAACCAATGGGAGCGCTGCACGCCTGCACGGCCACTGTGTCCTTGCCGAATCCATCGCCGTCGTAGTCGATGTAGTAGGTCGCCGTCAGGGCCTCATCGATGGCGCCATCGCAGTTCTCGTCGTCGTCGTCGCAGGTCTCGGTGGCGCCGGGGTAGGCCGTGTCATCGTCATCGTCGCAGTCGTCTGACGAGGACACGAAGCCCGCAGGAGCCGTGCAGGCCGTCAACGGCAGACTGGCGTTGCCGTGACCGTCGGCATCGCCGTCGCCGTACCAGACCTGTGCATCGGTCGCGTCGGGCTCGTCGGTCTGAGAGTCGCAGTCGTTGTCGATGGCATCGCAGACTTCGACAGCCCCCTGGTAGGCGGCGGCTGAGGTGTCGTTGCAGTCGGTGGCGTTGTTGACGTAGTTCTCGGGAGCCGAACAGGCGTCGACTGAGTCGGCGGGGTTGCCCTGCCCATCGGAGTCGGTGTCGGCGTAGTAGGTGTTGGTGTTGATGGCACCGTCATCGACCGCGCCGTCGCAGTCCTCGTCGACGCCGTTGCAGGTCTCGGTGGCCGAGGGGTTCACACCGCTGGCGGTGTCGTCGCAGTCCGCACAGGCGGGAAAGCCGTCCCCGTCCGCATCGGCGTAGCCCGAGGTGCCGTCGCAGTTGTAGTCGCTGGAGTCCGTGCAGTCGTCCTCGGCGGCCCCTGGATGGAAGGCCGCATCGCCGTCATTGCAGTCGGTGCCGTCTGCGGTGTAGCCAACCGGTGCGTCGCAGCTATGGCTGGGAGCAGCCGCATTGCCGTAGCCATCTCCGTCGCTGTCGAGGTACCAAGTCGACGCGTCTGTGGCGCCCTCATCGATCGTGTAGCTGCAGTTGTCGTCGACGCCGTTGCACAACTCAGGGGCCGTCGGAAAGATGGCCGGGTCGCCGTCGTTGCAGTCCTCATCGGCGAAGATGCCATCGCCATCGGCATCCACAGCGGGTTCTTCGGCAGGACGGCACGCGCACAGGGCGAGAGTGAGCAAGAACAGGGACGGTCGCATGGTGGCTCCAGGTTTGGCCGACACCATACGCGCGCTCGAGATCAGCTGTCGATCGGAACGCCGCCCAGGGCCAGTCCTTCGGTCATGTGCTCGAAGTCCGCCTCGTGTTCGTACGGCAGAGCGCTGCGCTTCTGGGCCAACGAAAGAGGTATAGGCCGACGGCTCATTCGGGTCGGCTTCGACAGCCTTGAGTCCGACCCGGTGTGCCTCTTCGAGCGCTCCCTTGGGATCGGGGCCCCACCCGTTGATAAAGAAGAGCATGTGCGCCTTGCTCTTGGCCGCCAGGGCCCGCGAATAGGATGGATTGCCCCCCATGGCGAGATCGAAGCGCCGAATCGCCATCATGTTGCCTTCGAGCGTGTACGTCCGGTGGCACGTCAGGCCGCGCAGGTAGTGCCGCCACGCCGAGCTGTTCGCAGGCCTCGGCCACCGAACGGCTCGATGAGTAGGCCAGCGACGTGCTCGGCGCGATGACCAGCAGCCCCTCTACCTTGGACAGGTGATTGATCAGCTCCTCGCTGAAGCCCTTGCAGATCAGCTCCTGGTCGGGGTCGCTGCCCACGCTCTCGAACCGCGCAATCATGAGCGATGGCTTGCACGGAGTCTTGCGTCCCGTGACCAGGTAGACCGACACCGGGTCGGTGACGTTCTTCATGCTCTGGACGCCCAGGTCCTCGAGCGACCACGAGCCGGCGACCCGCCGTGCGGTCTCGGGAGCCACGCACAGCTGGTTCGAACAGGCCCGGGATTTTCATCGGGAAACTTGGCCATGCGGGCAATCTTCTCTTCTGCCTCGTGCATGCGCCGGCTGTCGGTCAGCGTGATGACCAGCCCCTGTCCAGGGATGGGCACAAAGCGCTCGAGGGTCAGTCCGCCATCGCGACGAAACTCCTGGGCAGCGGGATCGCGAGCTTGCTCGATCGAGCGCTCGGCGAGCTGCGTCGGGTCTTCCTGTCCGAAGTCACCTCGCGCCGCTCGGTGCTGCATCAACGTCTGCAGAGCCACCCCCGGAAAGGCGCAGCTCGGTTGGCAGGCGCAGAATCTCGCCAAAACGCCGGTTTGACGAGATGAGCTTGAGGTCGGGGTCGAAGGTCGCAAAGCCCTCGCGCAGGGCGTCGAGTGCGATGCGGGTCATGTCCCGTGGGTCAGCCATTGGCGGGTCTCGAGGCACACTGGGCGACGTCGTCGGTGACACCCGTGAGGTAGATGTTGATGTGGCCGTCCGCCGCTGGCGAATGGGACACGAGGTACCACTGGTCTTCGGGCTTGAAGTGCACCGTCACGCCCCCGTCGACCTGGGCCCCCGACCGGTCTGCAGAGAGCACAGCGCTCCACACATCGGCTCCCAAGATGTCTGCGGCGCGCTTGATGGTGTGGGCGGAAAACAGGTCCTGTGTGGTCTCCCCTGCCTCCACAATCTGCCCATCGGGGTCTGCCCGAAACACCGGGTCCGGCTTGCGGTCTGGAAAGGCGGCAAGGGACTCATTCTGCCGCAGCGCGTAGCGGGTCGACACGGACGAAAACAAGCCGACGGCCAGGGGAAAGAGGTAGCACATGCCGATGGACAGGGCGGTCACACCAGGGGCGTTCGCCAGCTCGGTCGTAAACGCCTCGACCGGGTCGGTACCACGCAACCAAGGGACGAGCAGCTGGCCGTACAAGTTGATGAATGACCCCACCACAATGGAGGTGATCCAGACCTCGGGGGCAAGCAGGCGCTGCCAAGTGAACTCGAGGATGAGATTTCGGGACTTCAGCATGGGCGATGCTACCAAAATGGACCGGCACTGGACTGCCATGAATACGACGCCCGCCGAGGCTTTCCGGTCACCGGCGGCGACTGCGCAGACTTTGAACCGACGCACCGTCGCCACACCGACTGGGTGGCCGGCGAGCAGCGCCTGACCATACGAGGCGAGTTCGGCGAGGTGCAGCGCCGCATGTACGTGCGCCCCGGCGTGTGGTGCAACTGGGAGCTGGACCTGGACGTCGCGCCTGCACCAGACAAGGCTGGCTCACGCCACAAGCGCAGCAAGGATCCTGTCGAGAGCGCCCCCCTGGTCCTGCCGAGCGAGTGCGGCGAGCGGCCGATGAAG
>CAYYHT010000501.1:0-5994 GCA_964471355.1 uncultured Enterobacteriaceae bacterium | reverse complement strand
AGCTCGCTGGCGAAGATGGCGTCGGTTGGGTTTTCGGGGTCATGTCCCGAGGTGCACCAGGACAGGACCCGCGCGCTCTGTGCCACGGCGGCCTCGCGAGTCAACGCGTCGGGCCAGCCTGCATAGAAGGCTGTCGTTCCAGTCATGAAGCCATACCGGCCCACCGCTGCCGCGTGCACGGCATCGCGCACCTCGGGGTGGTCCACGGCGTCGGGCACCCGCTCGACGGGGTCTGTCGAGTCGGTGGGGTCCGCCACGGTCGCGGGGTCAGTCGGGGGCTCGACAGTTCCAGGGTCGGCGGGCTCGATCTTGCTGACGGTCAGAGCCAGTCGGGCCACGCGCTTTTCGGCGCGGTCGATGCTGCTCTCGAAATCGGCGACGTGAATACGCCATGCTCCCGCTTCGAGTCTGCCTTCGACGGACGACTCGGTCGATAGGGCCAGGGCGATGCGGTCGTCTGCGAGCACCGATGGGCGCAGCTTGGCGATCTCGGCCTTCTTGTCCTCGGCGGCTAGCACGCTGTGTCCGTCGACCAAGACGAGGGCCCACTGGAAGCCGACCGGGCGCTCATCTGCGGGCACAACCGCCAGCTGCTGATCGCGCAAGTCCAGCACCTCGAGAAGAATCTCGCGTCCCTGCTTGGACATCGGACCGCGCAGTCCCCGAGGAGCCTCGCGCACCAGGGCCCGCTCGAGGCTCCAGCGCTTGAGCAGGTCGGTGTAGGCCGCTTTGTTGGCGGCGTTCTGAACTGGCATGGTCGCTTCGAAGAGCATGAGCTGTTCGACCGCAAGGGCCCCCGCACTCTCGTCGGCCAGAAGAGGAGTCAGGTCCCGCAGTTCGGAGGTGTTCAGGGCAGTCTCAAAGCGGTCTCGGACAACGGGAATGGCCGCGTCCCCCTCGAGGTGGAAGGCGCGTCCCGCAATGGCGCTAGGCATCCAGCCGCCCCGTCGCTTCATCAGATCGTCGAGCGGCTGTCCGCAGAGCAGCCAGGCTGCGGCGAGGGCCAGCACATTCCAGACGACGACCAGGGCGCCGCCGGTTCTCAGCATGCGCACTCCGTAGCCACGGTCCTTGAGGGCTCCGAGGAATACCCATGCGAGGGCGGTAGGGGCGACCAGAGTCACACCAGCGCTTCCCGCCAACACCAGACCAGCAGCGGTGGGGCCCGCGGTGCTGATGTCGATCCACGTGCTGCCCCAGGCTGAGTAGACCAGCAGATTTGCAACCCCCACCAATAGGCCAATGCCGGCAACCAACTTGGTGAATGTCGACCCGCCGCTCGCGGGCGGTGGGGCTGCGGTTTCGGTTTCGGCCATGTGGCTCACTCCTGTCCCTTCAAGGACTCCCTACGTCCGCCGGCGGTTCCTGTTGCACAGGACGCTGATGAGGAGCGAGGTGTTCGGTGAAGACGGATTGCACCGCCAGAGCGTGTTCTTTGCTGGTCTCGCTGGTCCAGTTGGACGTGTCGATTGGGTCCAAGACCGTCACGTTGAGCGCGCCGGGGGTCAGAGTCGTAGACCGGGCTGGCCAGCGCTTGTGGGCGTCATGGAACACCACCGGCACCACCGGCAGGCCCGTGGCGATGGCCATGTGCACAAAGCCGCGCTTGAAGGGCAGCAGACGTCCGTCCTTGCTCTGCGTGCCCTCGGGCCACAGCCAGATCGACAGCCCCAGCTTCTTGACAAGATCAGACAGCTCATTCACCGAGGCAATCGCCTTCTGGGGGCTGCCGCGATCGATGAGCAAATGGCCTGCCAGCCAATACACCTGACCAAAGACCGGAATCCTGCCGATCTCTTTCTTGGCGACCCCGCACCCGCCCATCGGGCACAGCCACATCGAGGCCCAAGGGTCGACATTGGAGCTGTGGTTGGCCAGGTAGATCGCGGGCATCGACCCGTTGATCTTGTCGCGGCCTTCGACCTCGATCGAGATGCCGGCGATGCGAAACACCATCGGGCCGATGATCTTGCCGTACAGGTTTCCAGAGCGGATGCGCAGTGCACGCGACGGCAGCAACAGAATCTCGACGATCAGCAGCACGACGCCGCCACCCATGAAGACGGCGGCAGCCAGAGCATGCCGGACCATGGAGTTGAAGCGGGAAACGGGGACGGGCTCGCTCACCCCGGGGCTTTACCCCGGTAGCCACCACCGCGGTTTGTGACAGGTGTGCAACAGAGGGTTGCACCCCGGGCAATGTGCTTAGGCTAGCGGTGTGGACGCGCTTTCCGACCCCTGAATTTGGAGCCTGCGACGGGCTTTTGGTGGTTGTTGAGGGACGCGATGGAGCGGGCAAGTCCACATTGGTCCAGGCGCTGTCCCTTTGGTTCGGCAATCGATCGCGCGTCGTGTGCTTGGGGCCGCCCACCGACGATGAGCTGAGGCGGGGCTACTTCGACCGCTGGCTGGCCCATTTGCCTGCGCCGGGCGAGGTCGTGCTGCTTGACCGCAGTTGGTACAACCGGGCGGGCCTCGAGCGCGTCATGGGCTTTGCCACCGAGCGGCAAGTCGAGCAGTTCTTCGAGCAGGTTCCGCACTTTGAGCGCGCCATCGTGCGCTCGGGCATTCGGCTGTTCAAGCTGTGGATGCATATCGACCGGGACGAGCAGGCTCGACGCTTGCGCGCCCGTGACCGAATGACCGAAATCGACCGTTCAGCCATCGAGCGCTGGGATGCGTACTCCCGAGCCGAGGCCGAGGTCTTCCGACGCACACACACGGGTCACGCCCCGTGGATTCAGCTTCAACAAACGAGGGAGGTCCGATGAGTGCCGTTGCCGATCACGAAATCCACCACAAGCTGGCGCAGTTCCGAAGATTTGACCAACTAGGGGGCAAGTTCCGAGTCGCGGTTGTGAACGCGTGCAATCTCGATTGCTTCTTTTGCCACAACGAAGCGATGCCCAATCCCCGCCGACGAAAGCCGGGCCAAGCAAAGCTCACTCCTGTCCTGCGCATCGACGAGCTGGTTGGCATCGTCAACGCCTACACCCGACTCGGCGGCCGGCAGGTGAACATCACTGGAGGTGAACCGCTCGCCTGGAAGGGCCTGCCGGAGCTGATGGAGCGCATCTATCCGCGCAATACGCGCGTCATGGTCAATACGAATGCGTTGTTGGCGGACCGATTGCTCGCGATTCCCAAGCTGCGCAACCTCGACGGCATGCTGGCGAGCCTGCACACCACCAATGAAGACCGCTTTGAGCGCGACCTCGGACAGAGAGGAGCGGCCAAGGTGATGCGCAACATCGTGGCGCTGCGGGACCACGGCTACACCATGAACATCAACTACTCCCTCGGCCCCTGGAACAAGGAGGACTTCAAGAACGTGCTGGCCTATGCCCTCGACAACGGTCTGCTGCTCAAGGTCATTGCGCTGGTGCGGCCCAACGAGGATCGGAACTTCTATCGCGGAGACTGGACCAGCCCCGGGTTCATCTCGGACATCCTCACCGCTCACGGAGCCAAACACGTACAGACGAAATCCTCCTTCGGTGGGCGAAAGAGTGTCTGGACTGCAAACGGCACAATCATCCAGGTCAAGAATGTCGCCCACGGTCGACTCCGTACAGATTTCTGTAAGGGATGCTCGGTCGAAAAGAAGTGCGGGGAGGGGATCTACGGTCTGCGGGTCGGTGTCGATGGTGCGTGGAAGCCCTGTCTGCTCAACAGAGAGCGCCACACTCCTGTGCTGCTGCCCTCCCGTGGCGGGCCGAGCTGGACCGAGCAGATTCTCGACCGCATCGACGCGATGGTCGGCGACTTCGACAACGCCCGCTATGCGACCGGTGCGCCCGCCTGAAGAGGGCTGAAGGGGAGACGACGGAACCATCGGCCCGCGGCGGGGTCGGTGGTAGTGCGGGGGTGTTCGATGCGCTTGTTCGGAATGGTGTTCCTATTTCTGCCCTCTGTGGCCCTTGCCGAGTGCACATGCACAACGCACACGGTCGACGGAAAGATGGTGTTTGATGAGTGCGTCACGGTCATCGAAGCCAGCGTGCCAACGCCCGAGATTGCGGTGGTCATCGGCCGTGAGTCACTGGAGCTGGTGAGCACCCAGACCGCGGCGCGCAGCTTCTTGCCTGGGATTGCCGCAGCCACGGATTCCGAACCGTTCTAGTCCAAGTCAAAGGGCATCAAGTCGCCCTCGAAGAGGAACACCAACGCAAAGTAGGGGATGGCCTGGGGAACATCCACGCCGGTGCGGAACCGGTGCTTCAGGTGCCACTGGGACAGCACGATCGCCGTCGGGTGGGCAAAGGCGCTGCCGGTTCGGCCCGCAGGCAAGCTGTACGCGATGAGGGGGCCGACCTTGTGGCTGTCGTTGCCCTCGGACTTCGCGCCGTTGCCGAAGTACGGCGCGACGTACGTCCAGCGCATGCCTAGTTTTGCAGATCCTGCAAGGTAGATGGCGTCCGTGTCGTGCTGGGAGTACCACCCTTGAGCCGGTACCAACATGTCCGGTGAGGCGTCCCACATGTACGCTCCGCCCGGGTTCTTGATGTTGTGCTGCCGTGCCAGCATCGTGTACCGGGCGGCGATGGGGCCGAGGGCGATCTGAAACCGGCCCGTGAGCGAGAGCATCGGACCACCACCGGGCTGGGCCGCCCCGGCGGGGGCAATGATGTCGATGTTGGTGTCCGACCAGTCGGCCTGGGTATTGTCGAAGAAGGTGATGGCGTCAAAGGTGCCGAAGAACGCTTCGTGCTGGTACGCCGCGGTGAACTCGGTGAGGGCAGTCGGCTTGAGCTTGACGCGAATGCCCGGTTTGACGAACGCGGGCGACACGGACATGGTTGGCCCGATCATCAGGTAGTTGCCCGCGAGCACATCGCTGTCGGTGTCGTACAGGCGCAGCCGATAGGACACGGTGGCGTGGTCTTGCAACCCCAGGGGATTGAGGCGAGCGGCGGTCAAGTGCTCAAGGAAGATGCGGCTGGCGGGCTCTTCAGCCAAAGCCGGTCCCGCTGCAGACATGAGCGCGGCGAGGAGAAGGACGGTTCGCACAGGAGCTCCAGCGGTTGCCGAAGCCTACACCTGAGGACAGATGTGAGCGGCATTCGCAATGTGAATAATGGTGACACGCCTGATGTTAAGTCAGGATTAACGGGCACCACCGGTCATTCGCCGACGGACCAGAACTCCGATCAACACCAGGCCACCGAGCACCGCTGGAGGCACCGAGAACGCGCCCCACTGCCGCCAGGTGGCGTTGCTGAACAGCGAGGCGGGTGACCAGCTGTCTTGGCGAATGAGCCTGGGTTGGGCGATCGGGCCAGTGGTGGGGATGTTCGCCAAGCCATCGCCGTCGGTATCGGGGAAGCGACCGAAGTGGTCGACAAGCGCTTGCCAGCTCTTGATCTCCTGGATGCCAGCGGTGTTCAGGTCGCGGTCAAAGATCAGCGCCTCGCCGTCGGCAGGTTGACCGTCCGCGTTGCGAGGGGTCGCCGACAGGATGCCCTTGGTCGCCTGGCTGACCTGCGGCATGAAGGACCCAACATAGGAGGTCGTGACCACCGAATACAGATGGTCGTCGGTCAACGGAACTGGAGTGTAGCCATCTGTGTCATTCCCAATCCGTATCTCGACGACCCGATCGAATAGGACACGGTTGTTGTTGTAGACAACCTGGACCCCCGAGACCCGCGGATAGTATTTGGGGCCCTTGAGCTGGTACCCCACCAACAAGAACTCCATGACCGACTTCAGGTCCGAGCCGTTGAAGTAGGACTTTTGCAGCGCGTAGCCGGCCCTGTCATCGTGGGTGCCGATTCCAAGGGACTGGATTCGGAAGATGTCGCTGACCCATTGCACGCCGGAACGGCCCGGACGCATGTCGCTTCGGATGGTGCCGTTTCCGGTGACGGCGATCTGTGAGTCGGCGGCGACCCGCAGAGCGTCGGTGACCAGGTTGCCCAGGGTGTGGTCGTCCTGCGCCCGGGTCAGGTGTGCATCGACCTCGGCCACGGGCATGTTGAACGCATAGCCTTG
>CAYYHT010000500.1:0-6007 GCA_964471355.1 uncultured Enterobacteriaceae bacterium | reverse complement strand
CATGAAGGTGAGCCAAGACAGCGAGTGGTCGACCGCCGACCTGTGCCGGGGACTCAAGTTCGGCAGCTATGGCGACTTCGGCACCGCAAGAAAGGGCGGCCTGCTGCGCATCAACGTCGACGGAAGCGGTATTCGGGTCAATGTCGAAGGACCGACCCGAGCCTATGGAAGCGGCTTGCTGAACGTCGTGCCGGGCTCGTACTCCATCTCGGCAAAGCACGTCGAGAACATCCCGGTGGACGAGCGCCCCGACCCGCACACCACCGAGAAGGTCACTCCCCTGTGCAACACCGTGGTCCGCGTCGAACCCGACCGCATCACCCTGGTCAACGTGGGCATGGCGGGCTGCGGCGGCGGCTGAAGCGGCGCTTGCATCGTCTATGACGCTTCATGCATCGACCACATGCCGTTCAAACCGTCGCGCCATGGCCCCACAGAAGCATTGGACAGAGTTCAACCAGACGCTGCCAGGCTTGGTCAGGCTCACGCTTGCGATCGCCGCGTGCTACATGCCGTCGCTGTGGATGCCGTTCGGAGGCCCGGTCCCGCCCCCGCCTCGGCGCCGGCCCACCATCCGTGAACGCCGAGCGGCCAAACCGGTCGGATCGGTGTTCGACTGACGGGATAGCCCGCGCCAATGAGACTTTTGCTCCCCCTTCTTGTATTGCTCGTCCTGGCATGCACCGGCACAACGACCCCGACCGACGGGCCTCCAGCGCCCTCGACCATCGAGGCGCCCTCCGGTACTGCCGTGGATGAGCTCGCGATGTTCGTTCTCGCCGTGTACGCCCCCGAAGGCTCCACTGCGAACCTTGAAGCCGAAGCCAAACAGCTCATCGGTGCCCGCCAGCCCGGAGTGCAGATCGTCGCTGAAGCGGGCATCGGCAGCACGCCGCAGTCTCCAGAAGTGTGGGTGTTCAGCCCACCCATGGCGGAGTTTGCTCCCCCAGACCCGCAACAGCTTCGCTACTTCGGGCGCGGGCTGTCCGAAGCCGACGCACCCGCCATCGCCAAGTCCCCGAGCGTGGTGGTCATGACCTGGTTTGTGCCCAGCAAACAGCTGACTCCAATCCTGCACAGTGCCACCGCCCTCACCCGCGATCTCGCGGCGTCCAGCGGCGGCTGGGTCTGAGTCAGCCTTAGGGCGTGTAGCGCCGCACGAATGCATCGCGGCCGGTTCCGGCATTGCCGTAGCCGACCAGAACGAGATCGCCGTCGGGCAGCTCGGTCATGCCCACCCACCGGTCGTTGAAGCCGCCGCCGGGGTCCTCTTGCCACTGGCTCAGGACGGTGCCATTGGAGTCCAGGGTGATCATGCCAAAGTCTTCATTCAAGCCACTCGGCGGGTCTTTCGTAAAGCCCGCGACGTGAATTCGTCCGTCTGATGCCAGCAAGATCGCGCGGGGCTCGTCCCTGGACCCAAAGGCATCAAATGTGGTCGTCCAGATTTCATTGCCGCTGCCGTCGGTCTTGATGACGAAGATGTCTCGGCTGCCGGTGCCGGCGCCAAACTCAGCCCAGCCTGTGAGGTAGATCTCACCACCAACGTCGTCCCAGGTCACCGCGAGAGCTTGATCTCGGCCGCCCGATGCCACGTCAAAGGTGGACGTCCAGGCGACATTCCCACTGGCGTCGATCTCGCGCAACAGAGTCTGCTCTTGGCCTGTGGAGTCACTGCTGTAGCCCGCGACAAGGGCGGTGCCGTTGTCGCGCATGACCATGCCAAACAGTCCGGTGGTGGAGTCGTGAACCTGAGCGCCCCCCCACACGAAGTTGCCAGTCGCATCGTGGCGGTCCATCTGGCCAATTCGGTTCGCAAGGGCGCCAAGATAGCCAGCCGATTGGATCTCACCGGTGGTTGGATCGACCGCAATCGCGCTTGCAAAGCCAATCTCACCAGACGGAGCCACGACATCTCGGGTCCAGTCCAGGCCCAGGTCAGACCCACGGAACTTGGCGACGAGGTAGTCCAAACGGGTGGGGTCCCGGTCCTTCCAGTAGCCGCTGATGAAGATGTCGTTGTTGCCGTCTACGGCCACTCCTTGGCACCAATCACCGGAGCCCTGGCTGCCGCCTACGGTCGTCGCCGCCAGCGGATTGAGATTCTGGTCCAGCCGTTGGACCCACAGGTCGGAGTTGGTCCCCTGGCCCAGGCCGCCGACGACGATCAGATTGCCATCGTTGTCGAGTGTGACCCCGAGTGCCCGATCATCGCCGTTGCCCGGGCCATTGTGGGTCCAGATGTCGCACGCCAGATCGGTCGGGTCGCAGTTGTTGTCCAGGCCGTCGCACAGGACTTCTGATTCGTCCGGGTTCACCGACGCCAGCGTGTCGTCGCAGTCACCGCCAGCCGCGTACCCATCGGGCTGTGTGCACGCGATCGATGTGTCCGCAGACAGCTCGTCACCCCACCCATCGTCATCCAGGTCTCGGAACCAGGTGATAGGGGTGGCTCCGTTGTCGACGATGCCGTCGCAGTCCTCATCGACGCTGTCGCAGGTCTCGGTGGCACCTGGGTTGATCAGGCTGTCGCCGTCGTCGCAGTCCCCACCCGCTGCAATCGCCGAGCCGCCGTCGCACGCAAAGAATCCGGTGATGTCGTCGCCGTAGCCGTCGCCATCCACATCGTCGTACCAAATCGACTGATCGACCGCGTCGTTGTCGGCCACGCCGTTGCAGTCGTTGTCGATGCCGTTGCAGTACTCGTCCGAGTTCGGATTGATGTCCGCGACCCCGTCATCGCAGTCGGTGTTGTCGACGACGTGGTCGGCTGGAATGGTGCATGCGGTGCTGATGGCCGTGGGGTCGCCATAGTTGTCGCCATCGAGGTCGGCGTACCAGTTCGTCGTGCCGCCGCCCTCGTCGACCGCGCCATCACAGTTGTCGTCGATGTCGTTGCAGCGCTCGTCTACGGCCGGGTTGACGGTGTTGAGGCCGTCGTCGCAGTCACCGCCTTGGGCCACGTGGTCTTCAGGCGCCTCGCAGGCAACAACCGAACCCGCGTCGTCACCGTAGCCATCGAGATCGAGATCTGGATAGAAGGCCGAGCCGTCTGTGGCGCCGTTGTCGACGACTCCATCGCAGTCGTCATCGACGCCATTGCAGATCTCTGTGCCGTCCGGGTTCGCCGTCGCCAGACCGTCGTCACAGTCGTCAATGCCGTCATTGTAGCCGTCGCCGTCTTTGTCGATGAAGTCGGCAGGCGGATCGGGCGTACCCGGTTCGACGATGACTTCACAACCGGCCGCCAAGGCCAAGATTCCGATGAGGCAGGGGATTCGCATGGGCGCTCCGTTCGCCCACGCAGGCTACCCGATGTTGCAGCCAGTTGCAGAAGCCGGCGGCGACCCGGAGCGGCGCTAGAAGCAAAGCAATCTGAAGACCTGGAGTTCCCGTGCACAACGACGCCATCCGTCGCGGCCAAGCAAGCCGATTCATCGTCACCAAAGAACGTGGCTCTGCCGCCGTATTGACCCTGCAACACCGGCACGTCGGCGCGCCCACCGCGGGGCAGAGCAAGATCCGAGTTCGCGCTGCCGGGGTTGCGTTCGGCGACGTCATGCGTCGACGCGGACTGCTGACCGGACCCGGGGCCCTGACTCCCGGCTACGACGTGGTCGGCGAGGTCATCGCAGGCGATCTGCCCGTCGGCACACGGGTCGCTGCCATGATGCCAAAGCTGGGCCATGGCGGGTACGCACAGCACGTCATCGTCGACACCGAGCGCCTGGTGCTGGTGCCCGACGGGGTCGACGACGTGACGGCCATCGCGCTGGGGCTGAACTACATCACTGCGTGGCAGCTGCTGACACGGTTGACCGAGCCCGAACCGGGCGCGTCCATCCTCATTCACGGCGCATCCGGCGGCGTCGGCACAGCCCTGCTCGAGCTCGCTCGCATTCGCGGCCTCAGGGCCTACGGGACGGCCAGCGCAGGTCGGGCCGATGTGGTCTCTGACCGCGGGGGCATCCCGATCGACTACCGCTCCGAAGACTTTGTACAGGTGCTACAGGTCGCCGAGCCCAATGGCGTCGACGTGGTCTACGACTCCATCGGCGGCGAAAACTTCGCCCGTTCTCTGGGGGTGGTCAAGCGCGGCGGCACCCTGGTCAACTACGGCTCTACCGGACACAGCGGCAACGGCTGGCTGGGCTTCTTGCGGGCGCAGTTCCCCTTCGCCCGCGCCAAGCTCTCGCCCTGCGGCCCGTCCGTCAAGATGTACGCCATCAGCATGACCGCGGGCTGGGCCAGCTGCCGAGACGACTGGGCGGCCCTGCTCAAGCTGGCCGACCGCGGCGAGCTCACTCCCCTCATTGGTGCCACCGTGCCCCTCGAACAGGCCGCACGGGCCCACCAAATGCTCGAAGACCGCGCCGTGCCCGGCAAGATTGTGCTGACCGTCTGATCAGCTTCAGCGCCTGAGCCTGCTTGCGAACCCGATCCTTGTCGCGGTCCTCGGTCTGGTGCTCGGCGGCGAAGCTGTCAATCAGGTCTTCGAGCCACTGCATGTCTTCGCCGTAATGCTGCTGACACCGAAGCCTGCGGCACGAGCCGTCCCGGCACTGAATCACCAGCTGGCCATCGTCCACGGCCAAGACACGACGAGCACCACCGCCGAGACTCCAACCCCCAGGACATAGACCCACGCCGGCTTGGGCGCAGATTTGGTCCAGATAGGCTCATAGCGGGTCTCGGTCGCCGTCCCGCGAAGGGTGAGCCTCCAGCTGGCATCGGTGCACCGAGGGTCAAAGCTGACCGGAGCCCCGGATTCGTCTGAGGTCATGCCTGCAGCGTACTGCAGGCCTCTGGGTCTAGGCCACGAACTCGTAGACCGCCGCCTTGGCGTTGTCTTGGAAGCTGTGGTCGGACAGATCGCTGAAGATCGTCGATTGGTCGACGATGTCCCCAGTTGTGTAGGGGTCGTGACTGGCGTAGAAGTGCCCTGTTGCGTACTGCGCGTCGTTGATGGCGTCGACGTAGCGCTTCGCTCCGGTCTCGAGCCCGTGCATCATGCCGAACAGGGGCATGAGCGGCATGCCAATCCAGGTCATGAAGAACTTCTGCGGACCGCTCAGCTTGTTGATGGCGTCGGTTCCACTGGTGCCGCCGGGGCTCATGGTGACAAAGCGGATGTTCGGGTATTCCCGTGCCATCCCCGCCATCCACATGGCACCCAGGTACTTGACCGGACCGTAGGACACCATCGGGTCGACATCGGGAGTGAAATGGGACCCGTCGGCAATGGACTTGAAGTCAGCCATCGATGAGGTCGGCAGCGACGGACGCTTCATGCCCATGCGCGACACCCCGCGAGCCGCCTCGGAACCCGAGAACACCGCCACCGTGGTCAGCTTGTCCGCCTTGAGCAGCGCGTCCAGCAGCACCGCATGCCCCAGCACGTTCACGGCGAACAACTGGGTCACTCCGTCGGATGTCAGCGCGTTGGGGCTCGAGCCACCCATGCCGCCGTGAGCGAATGCACAAAGCTCCGACCCGCCTCTAACCGTTCTGGACACCACTGTCCATAACAGGGAAGCCGAAACATGGTGTAGCGGCTCAAAGGCCTGCAAGTGGGGTGAGTCCGAAGTTCTCCAAGGAGCGGCGAGCTTCGTCTCACCGGTTCCCGCGGGCGAGCGGATCGAGGGCGAGACGAAGCTCGCCCCTCCTTGTCGCTAGGGGGCACCGACCACGCAGCACTCGATTCAGTCCGTCGCGGTCTGCACCAGCAGGTCGTGAATGACGTCGTAGTTCGCTTGATTGTCCAGGTTGAATGAGGACAGGTTGATCACATCGACCAGCTCATTGTCTTCGTCCAAGATGAACAAATCGCGCCAGGTCACCGACCACGCCGCTTCGGCATCGACCGCCGTAGTGTCCTGCAGCAACGCAATGCTGTTGCCGGCCGCCATTCCCGAGACACCGGGCTCGGAGCCAATCATGTTCACACCGACGAGCGTGACGGGGAGCCCAGCTGCATCGAGCTCGGCTTGCATGTCATTGAGGCGAT
>CAYYHT010000499.1:0-6008 GCA_964471355.1 uncultured Enterobacteriaceae bacterium | reverse complement strand
CGAGGATGTCGACTGGCGTGAGTTTCCGTGCCTGCGGCTTCAGGCGGCCCTCGCCCAGCGTCACGGTCTGCGGGACTTTCTGGCCCCGACAAGCGGGTTTCGCCGGTACTACGATCTGCTGCCAGAAGACCCACTTGAGCCGCTCGATGACTCGGTCGAAGAGGCGCGCACGGTCGCACGAGCGCGCGAAGCATTGCGCGACTCGGCTGGCGAACCCTGGGGGCAGGCACTGACCGATGCACTGGTGGCCACCGCTTGCATGCGCCAAGCGATTGGGCCTTTTTTGCATGCCTTTCAGACCGATGGGCAGGGACAACCGCTGCCTTCTCTGTGGGACTCAAAGCGGTCTAATTGAAAATGGATTTCATTTTCAATTAGAGTTACTGGGCAACCTAGATTTGAGACCTATGACCCTCGATTCGCTTCAAGTTGGCGCCAAGGCGCGCATCACCGCCGTTCACGGTGAGGGGAGTTTTCGTCGCCGCCTGATGGAGCTGGGCCTGCTGCCTGGCACCGAGGTCGAGCGCACCGGTCAGGCACCGCTCGGCGACCCGCTGTCGTTCCGAGTTCGCGGTGCGGTCCTGGCCCTAAGGCGCTCCGACGCCGCGACCATCGAGGTGGCAGCGTGAGCAGTCCGGTGGTGATGTTCGTGGGCAATCCGAACACCGGCAAGTCCACGCTATTCAACGCGCTGACGGGCTCGCTGGTCCAGACCAGCAACTTCACTGGAACCACGGTCGGCACGAGCGGGGCCGACTTTGAGCTCGAGGGTTTCGGCACGGTCACCGCGGTCGACCTGCCGGGCACCTACTCGTTGGCGGCCAGGTCCCCAGAGGAACGCGTTGCCATCGATGCGGTTCTCGGTCGCAGCAAGCGAGGCGCGCCCGAGCTGCTGCTGGTCATCGTCGACGCACCGAGGCTCGAGCGCAGCCTGTATCTGACGCTGCAGCTGCTCGAGCTGAAGGTGCCGATGGTGGTTGCGGTGAACCTGATGGACGAAGCGCGTTCGGTCGGGCGCGTGCCAGATACCGACGCGCTGCAGCGCTTGCTTGGTGTGCCGGTGGTGCCCATCGTGGCCCGGTCGGGCGAAGGACTCGACGACCTGTCACAGGCGATTTCGGCCCAGCTGCACAATCCGGCGCCGGTGCCCGGGGCTCCGCACGCGTGGTCCCAGGCGCTCGCCACCGATGCCGATGAAGTCGGTGCGGCCTTGGTCGGTGAGCTGCGTCATCTGGCTGATGCGGACCCCGACCGCGCCCGTGCGCTGGGCATGTGGGCGTTGCTGAGCGCCGAGGATGGCGCAGGCGAGCTGGCCCTGGACCCGGCTGTGCCCGCGGCCATCACCGCTTCTGTCCGCATGCGTGCGCGGCAATCGGGTCGGGACCTCACTGCCGAGATCGTCGGGGAACGCTTTGCGTGGATCGACGCGCGCACGCCGATGCTGTTCAGGGGGCAGCCGGACACTGGCGACACATGGAGCGACCGCCTCGATCGCGTGGTCATGCATCCCATTGCAGGGCTGGTGGTCTTTACCCTCATCATGTCCCTGGTCTTCCAGGCCTTGTTCGCTTGGTCAGATCCGCTCATATCGCTGATCGACGATGGGTTTTCGGCACTCGGTGATGTGGTGCGCGGCCCCTTCGCCGGCACAATCGCCGGGGACCTGCTCGCCGATGGAATCATCGGAGGTGTGGGGGCCATCCTGGTCTTTGTGCCGCAGATTGCGCTGCTCTTTGCATTCCTCGCCGTGCTCGAGGACTGCGGCTACCTCGCTCGCGCCGCCCAGCTGATGGACCGCCTGCTTCGAGCCGCCGGACTGCCGGGCAAGGCCTTTGTCCCGCTGCTGTCCGGCTTTGCCTGTGCCGTGCCCGCCATCATGGCCACACGGACCATGCCCCGCTTCCGCGATCGTCTGCTGACCATGATGGTGGTGCCGCTGACCTCATGCTCGGCCCGGCTGCCGGTCTACGCCCTCATCATTGCGGCGGTCTTTCCACCCTCCATTGACGGCTGGCCGCTGCCGCTGCGCCCGACCGTGCTCTTTGCCATGTACCTGTTCTCGACTGCGGTGACGGTGCTGGCTGCGGTGGTGCTTGGGCGGCTTATTCTGGACGAGCCTCCGTCTTCTGCACTCATTGAGCTGCCGCCCTATCGATGGCCCCATTGGCCAACCGTCGGACGGACCGTGCGCGCTCGGGTTGGGGACTTCATTCGTGAGGCCGGGGGCATCATCTTGGTCGCCACCATCGTGCTGTGGGGGTTGCTGTACTTCCCTCGCTACGAGCCACAAGACGTTCTTGAGCCTGCGGTGGTCGCCGCAGCGGTCGAGAGAGGGGACGATCTGGCGCAGCTCGCGCAGCCCATCGCACTCGAGCGCAGCTACGGCGGACGTCTGGGCAAGGCGATCGAGCCGGTCATTGCGCCGCTTGGCTTCGACTGGCAGATGGGCGTGGGTCTGATTGGCGCATTTGCCGCGCGCGAGGTCTTTGTCAGCACCATGGGTGTGGTGTACGGCATCGGAGATGACGTCGACGAAGAGAGCCTCGACCTGCGTCAGAAGATCGCCGCTGCCAAGAGGCCCGATGGCACGCCGGTCTACACCCCGCTGGTGGGCATGTCCCTGATGGTGTTCTTCGCCCTGGCCATGCAGTGCACGTCGACCCTAGCGGTGCTGCGCAAAGAGACAGGCGGTTGGGCGTGGCCGAGCTTCATCTTTGCGTACATGACAGGACTCGCCTGGGTGGCAGCCTTCATCGTCTATCAATGTGGGATTTTCCTAGGGTTCGGGTGACCGCCGGTTGGTGTTATAGTCATCAACATTCTGGGCCCTCGGGCTCGTGTCACTTTAGATGCGCCCCCACGGAGGATTTATGCGCACATTCTGGCTAGCTGGCTTCGCCATCATCGCGTTGGTCGCTTGCGGAGATAAAGAAAAGTCCAACACGGCGGCTGCGGCGGGCGAGGGGGAATCAGACTTTACGCCTGGTTTCGTCGACATCTCGTTCGACGACGACGAAGAAGACATGGACGATCTGATGGGCAGCGAGCTCATGCGGACGTCCGCCGAGTGCAGCAACCTCATGCGTCTCGAGCCTGCGGCCATGATGGGCAAGCTCAAGGAAGGCGAGATCAACTGCCTCGAAGATGCGCTGCGTGATGCTGAAAAGCAGACATACAAGCGGAAGCTGTCACTGGTGCTCATGGCCGACGCCTGGGCCAAGGGCGACAAACAGCGCTGGGATGCCGTGGCTTCGCGCCACCTCGAAGAGATCGATCGTTCCGATCCGGACCTTTGCTACAAGTACGCGCTGTACATGTCTAAAAAGGGCTCGGGCAAGGCTGAATCGGCCATTCGCTGGGCCGATGTCGCACTCGAAAACCGCACCCGCTGGAAGGGCGACACCCACGTTGCACGCGTCTACTCGCTGTACCGCCTCAAGGCCAAGGCCTCGATGCGCCAGTGGCTCGAGCTCGAAGACAACTACGCGTCGGACCAGTCCGACGAACTGCGCGAACAGGTCGACGACGCCCGAAACCGCACCAAGACGATGTCTCGTGAGTGGTTGGAGTACGCCCGTTCGTCCGGCAAGGACTCAACGGTCGCCAAGCAGATGTGTGAGCAAGCCGCGGGCTCTGCCGCCTTCTGCGCCGACGAATAAAGGCTGGCAATATTGGGCGGTCGCTGCGCTCCGCCTAGATAGGGCGGTCGCTGCGCTCCCTGCTAGGGGCGCTGCCCCTAGAACCCCGGTCGTTTCCGAACGACGGTCGGGTTTGGGCGCTGCCCTTAGAACCCCGGTCGTTTCCGAACGACGGTCGGGTTTGGGGTGCTGCCCCTAGAACCCCGGTCGTGTTCGAACGACGGTCGGGTTTGGGGTGAGCGGTTCACGCTGTCGCGGGAGGCGACATTGGGCATGACACGGGTCGCCCACTGCACCTGAATGTCGCCTACAGCGACGTTGGGGTCCCGACCCTAGACGGGTTCGGGGGGCTTTTGTCCGCCGCTTCTGTCTTGCCGCGTGACCGTGTCTTCCTCGAAGACCACGGCTCCGTCGACGACCGACGCGCGGTAGGCGCGGGGTTCGTCGTCTTCGGAACGCTCGAGCAGCAGGTGTCCCAGAGGCTCTGCCACGAGGTCTTCGATGGCTCGCAGCACGGGACGGGCGCCGAACTTGGTGTCGGGACGATGCTCGGCACACATGCGGATGACGGGCTCGTCCCAGGTCAGCTCGACGTTCTCTTCGAGGGCACGTCCGGCCAGTTGGTGCAAGTTCAGGTCGACGATGGCGCACAGCGCATCGACGTCCAGCTGTTTGAACGGAATCACGTCGTCGAGCCGGTTGAGCATCTCGGGGCGGAAGAATGGTCGCAGGCCCTCGATGGCGGCCTCGCGGGCATCGCCGGAGTTGCCTCCGAAGCCCAGTCGGCTGCGTCCGGCGTTCTCGGTGCCGGCATTGGTCGTGACGATGAAGAACGCTTCCTTGGCCTCGACACGACGCTGCTGCGAGTCGGTCACCACGCCCTCGTCGAACAGTCCCAAGAACATGCTCTGGACGTCGGGGTGGGCCTTCTCGATCTCGTCGAGCAGCACGACCGCGTACGGACGTCGACGCAGCGGGCCGGTCAGCTGACCCTCCTCTCCGTGCCCGGTGTAGCCGGGAGGGGCCCCAATCAGCTTGCTGACCGTGTGCTTCTCGCTGAACTCGCTCATGTCGATCTTGATGAGCGCATTGCCCTCGGGGAACAGGAACTCGCTCATGGCGCGGGCCAGCTCGGTCTTGCCGACGCCGGACTGGCCAACGAACAGGAACACGCCACGGGGCTTTTTGGGGTCGCGCAGTCCAGCGCGGGACAGCTTGACGGCGTTCGACAGGCGCTCAACGGCTTCGGACTGCCCGATGACCCGCTTGGCCAGGAACGTGTCCATGGCCACCATGCGCTCGCGTTGTTCATTGGTGAGCTTCTGGACGGGGATGCCTGTGCGCTCGGCCACCACCTTGGCGACCATCGCCTGGGTGACGTTGTCGGCGCCAGACAGGCTGGCTTCAGCACAGGCCTCGTCGATCAGATCGAGTGCCTTGTCGGGCAGACGGCGGTCTGGAATGAAGCGCACGGCCATGCGCACGCAGGCTCCGAGCGCCTCTTCTTCGATCTTCACGCTGTGATGCTCGGCATACAGGTGCTGCACTTGCTTCAGCAGGTCGATGCTGTCGTTGATCGAGGGCTCTTCGATGGTGATGGGCTGGAAGCGGCGCTCCAGCGCAGAGTCGCTCTCGAAGTGCTTGCGGTACTCGGCCAGGGTGGTGGCGCCAATGACCGTGATCTCGCCGCGGGCGAGTGCTGGCTTGAGGATGTTTGCGGCGTCGAGTGAGCCGCCCTCGGTGCGGCCAGCGCCGACCAGGGTGTGGATCTCGTCGATGAACAGGACGACGCCTGGATTGCTCTTTGCCTCTTTGATGATGGCCTTGAGGCGCTCTTCGAAGGTGCCGCGGTATTTGGTGCCGGCAACCAGCGAGCCCATCGACAGCTCGATGATTCGCACGTTCTTGAGTCGGCTCGGCGCGTTTTCACCAGCGAGCAAATGGGCGACGCCCTCGACCACGGCGGTCTTGCCGACTCCAGGGTCGCCAAGCAGCAGCGGGTTCGCCTTTTGGCGGCGCACCAGCGTCTTCATGACGCTTCGAATCTCCTGTTCGCGACCCACGATGTGGGTGAGCTTGCCCTCGCGTGCCAGGGCGGTCAGGTCCCGACCCTGCTCGTCGAGCGTGGGCGTGGTGCTCTCGGGCTCTTCGTCCTTGGACTCTTCGTCGCGCCGCTTGAGTTGTCCCTCACAGAACGCCTTTCCGTCCTTTGCGAACTGGCTGGTGGCATCGATTTCGAGTGCACGCGTCCACAGGGGGAGCGCCTCCTCGAAGCGATGCAGTGAGTTGAGGGCCGCGGCCTTGCCTTGAATCGCGAAGGCGTGCTTCGGACCGACCGCGAGTGCCTTGTCAAACCACTGAAGGCTGCCT
>CAYYHT010000498.1:0-6008 GCA_964471355.1 uncultured Enterobacteriaceae bacterium | reverse complement strand
GTCGTTGCAGTCTTCAGCGTCGAAGACTCCGTCGCCGTCGGCATCGACTGGTTCGGCAGCGTCCTCTCGGCAACCGGTGATTGAGGCCATCAAGACCAAAAAGAGAATGGGAGAGCGCATGGAAAACCCCTTGGCAGGGGTGTTCAGTGTGCAGCAGAGTCAATCCAGAACGCCAGGAAATGGTGTATTCGATCACCGTTTCTGGTGACACTCGGCACACGTGGCGATGACACGGCCGGCGCGAATCGAACGCTCATCGACCTGCGAGGCGCTGTCGAGAACCACCGGCTCATTCCAAGCTTGGGCCAGAGCATCCAGTGGCGGCTCGCCCCCCGGCGGCGGACCCAAGGGTGCGGTCCAGACAAGCCCATAGACCACATGCTCTGCAGCGTGCTCGTGGGTCCATGGGGGCGGCGGCGCAGGGGAACCGACTCCGGCAGCCATGTGGCACTTTCCGCACCCTAGCGATGCCGCGGCCACCGCATCGGCCACCTCGTCGGTGCTCTCGGCCATCTGCAGAAAGCCCAGTGCCGCTCCGACCTTGGCCGCCGCGTCCTGGCCCCCCTCCCACTCGGTTGGCGCCCCTTCAGTGAGATCCCGTCCCGCCGTGCGAGCGAGGTCCACCTTGCCCCGCCACGATGCAGCCACCAGTCCATCAAATTCGGCGTAGTGGGGCAGCGTCTGGCGTACCGCAACGCCAGGGGACTCGTTGCATCGGCACCCAGGCAGCAGCAGAAGCACAGTGAGAAGCATGCGCCATGTTATGAGCCCGCGTGGCCATCAAGCGGAGAAAGAGCCTCGCACGTACTCTCGCCCGTTGGCTCGGGCGGGCCGATAGCGAGATACGCGTCATCCAAGAAGCGCGGCAGATCCGTCAGGTTGCCCGCTTTGCGGGAATTTTCGGCGTCACGGTCCTCATCCCCGCGATCATGTTGGCCTACTTCGCGCTGTCGAGCATTCAGGCCGAAGAACTGCTGGTCGACGCCGATCTTGCGCGCGCCGCCGACTCGGTCAGTGCCCAGATCTACCGCGACGTCGACAGCGAGTTCACCCGCTTCGAAGAGTCCACCACCGAGCGCCTGCGCAGCGGACAGTCACCGCTGACCACACTCGCAGAGCTGTCTCCGTTCCTGCGGGGGGCCTTCCGCTTTGACGAGAGCGGGGTACTCGCGGCACCGTTCACGCTTCCCGACACGGTGCCGGTTCCAGAGCCTCCCCTGGCCTATCGAATCGCCACGCAGCGCGGTCAGGACGCCGAGCGTACCGGAGACTTCGCCGAGGCACTCGCCCACTACGAGACCGCCGTGTCCCGCGGCGCGCACCCCGCCCATGTGGGAAGCGCGTCCTACAATCGGGCTCGCCTGTTGGCCAAGAATGGTCAGATTCGGGAATCCGAAGAAGCCCTTGCCGACGTCTACGCCGACTTCGCCAACGTGCGCGAGGTCCACGGATTCCGCCTGGGTGACCTGGCCACCCTCAAGCGAGCCGAGATGGCCTGGCAACGCGAGCCCGATGTCGGTGCTGTCGCCCTCGAGGGCCTGGCCGAAGAACTCATCTCGGCGCGCTGGACCATCGGTCGTCCCGGAGAGGCAGCGATTGCCCGACGCGCCTTGGACAGCTTGGCCGAGCACTCGGACACCGACTGGCTGGCACGAGCGCGCATCACCCTCGACGAGCGCACCCGACAGCTGTTCTGGGCCGAGGCCCTCGAGTCCGAGCTCGAGCTGTTCCGCGGCGCCACCATGCGAGTCAGCCAAGGCGAGTTCAAGTACTACAGCCGGCCCGATTCGGGCTCGCTATGGGCGACCCTGTACACAGGCACCGACCTGTACGCGTTTTCGTTCGACCAAGACGCCATCATCGAGCGCCTGAAAGAGAACCTGGTGCACGCCAACACCCTCGAGGACCAGATCACGGCGTGGTTGTCGAGCTCACAAAAGCGCAAGGACAACTCCGTCCTCGACCGGCGGTCCCTGGCTCCGTGGTTGCCCTTCCTCAACGTCGTCGTGCAACCCGACAACCCCGAGCGCCTCGCCTCGCTCAAGCGCAGCAAGCGCACCCGGCGAATCTTCATCATCGTGCTGGCCATGGCCATCGCCGTGCTCGGTGTGGCGCTGTCGGCGCGCATCGTGTCGACTGAGCTCGAAGGCGCACGCGCCAAGGCCGACTTCGCCGCAAATGTCAGCCACGAACTGCGCTCTCCCATCACCCAAATCCGTCTGAAGGGCGAAGCGCTGCAGCTGGATTTGGTGTACGACGACGAGGACCGAAGAGCCCATCACGACGCCATCGTGCGCGAAGCCGAGCGCTTGAGTCGCTTGGTGGACAACATCCTCGACTTCGCCGCCATCGAGCGCGGCGCCAAGACCTACATGTTGCGCCAGGACGACCTCGGCGAGATCATGCACAGCCAGATTCGCAGCGCGCGGGACTACATCGAGAGCCGCGGCATCGAGCTCAGCGTCGACATCGCCAACGACCTCCCCGTGATCTGGGTCGACCGAGAAGCAGTCGGACAGGTCATCACCAACTTGCTCTCCAACGCAGCAAAATACGGATCTGAAGGGAAATGGATCGGCGTGGTCGCGCGAGTCGGACTAGAAGGCATTGACATCTCGGTCAGTGACCGTGGCATCGGCATCTCCAAGGAAGACCTTCGCAAACTCTTCGTCCCCTTCTTCCGCAGTGCGGACCCTCAAGTCCGCAGGAAGAAAGGCACCGGCATCGGCCTGAACATCGTGCGGTACATTGTCGAAGAGCACGGCGGCAGCATTTCGGCCGAGAGCACCCTCAATGAGGGCACCACGTTCACTGTCACTTTCCCGTTCGAGCCCCCTTCCGGGGCAGGAGTCTAGAAACCGATGGCACGAATCCTCTTCGTAGAAGACGAGACCGCAGTGCTCGACACCCTCAAGCGGTTCTTCACCCGCGAGGGCTTCGACGTCTACGGCGCACGTGGACTGTCCGAGGCAATGGACCACTACCAGCGCTTCAACCCCGATGTTGCTGTGCTCGATGTGATGCTCAACGAAGGCCCCGAGCCCGAGCATGACGGGTTTGCCATCTGCAAATCCCTGCGCAACGAGGGCTTCAACGGTCCGGTCATCTTCGTCACTGCCCGCACCAGCGAATCGGACAAGCTCACCGGCTTCGAGAATGGCGCCGACGACTACGTCACCAAGCCATTTTCGCTGCTCGAGCTGCAAGCCCGCGTATCGGCGGCCCTGCGTCGCTCCGGCGGCGCGCGCTCGGTCTACCGCTTCGGCACCACCGAGGTCGACCTCGACAACTACGTGATCAAGCACCCCGATGGCGACGAGCGCCTCTCCAATCGCGAGCAAGAGCTGCTTCGCTACTTGATCGAGCACCGCAACAAGGTCCTGCCGCGCGAAGAGCTGCTCACCAGCATCTGGAAGTACTCGCCCAACGTCACGACCCGTACCGTCGACACGCACATCCTCAACGTGCGCAAGAAGCTCCGCGACGATGCCTCCTCTCCGCGCTTCATCGAGACCATGCACGGCGTCGGCTACCGATTCGTCGGCGAAGAAGGCTAATACACCTGGCCTGCTTCTCCCTGCTTCTGTGGCTCAGCACTTCTGCGATGGCGGGGGACAGCGTCGTCGCTTGGAGTGAGCTGCACGGCGCCCTGCTGTCCGAGTCGGCCGATGGTGAGATCGGCCAAGCGGCGGCTGAGTACCAACGCATTGTGCGCAATGCGGCTGCCGGCGACCCACTGCGAACCGAGGCGCTGTACTGGCTCGGCCGGGCCCGCTACTCCGAGGGCGACGTCAAGGGAGCACGAGACGCCCTGCGCGAAGGCGTCCGAACCGGCGTCAACCGCGGTCGCTGCCTCGACCTGCTGGATCAGATCGAGCTGGACCAGAACGGCATCCGCAAGACCCCGCTCGAGTGGAACTTCGACGACCCATCGCACGCGTTCCTGCACCCCTGGTTCTATCGAGACAAGGGCTCCATCCGCATCACCACCGCTCCCCGCTCTGGCCCTGCCCTGGCCTGGGAGACCGATGTCGACAAGCGCACCGACGATCAGCTGTGGCTCTCGTTCCGCGAACCCACACCGACCGCCCGAGGCGTGCGCTTCATCGCATGGTCCGACAGCTTCGAGGCGCACCTTCGCATCCTCGCGCTCGATGACGGCGGGCGGCAATACCGGGTGCCCGGCAACAAGACCGCGATGCGGGTGGCCACCGGAAAGCCACTTCAGATCGATGTTCGGCTCGATCAGATGGTCAGCGACGACGCCGAGGCCATGCCGCTACAACCCCAGCACCTCGCGCGCATCATCATCCAAGACGCCACCACCTTTTACAGCCGCGCAACCGGACCCAATCGCATCGTCATCGACGACTTCGAAGTCTATTGAGCCCCAGGCTCTCTCCCAGAAACGCCGCCATCCTCGCGTTGATGGTGTTCGGTCCGGCGCTCTACTGGGTAGCCACGGTGCCCGGCCCGATGACCGAGTCGGCCAAGACCCACCGAATCACCGAGCTGTTCGACGTCTACAGCCCGGAGTTCCCGAACGCCCCCGGCATCACCGCCACCGAGCTGTCAGCACGGGTGCAGCCGGTCGTCTTGGTCGACGTCCGCACCCCTGAGGAGCAGTTCGTGTCCCGCATTCCAGGTGCGATGGACCACCAGGACTTCGAGAAGAGCATCGCCGACTACAGCGACAGCACCATCGTGGCCTACTGCACCATCGGCTACCGCAGCGGGCTGTACACCGAGGCACTCATCGAGCGGGGCTTTGACGCCAAGAACCTCGAGGGCGGCATCGTCGCCTGGACCCACGTCGACGGACCGCTCTCGAATCAATGGGGCGACACCAAAGAGGTGCACGTCTATGGGCGCAAGTGGGACCTGGTTGCTGACGGCTACCAAGCCACCTGGTAGCCCGAGTCAGCGCTACGGAACGTAGGTGCGCATCCAGTTCGGATTGATGCTGGCCTCGAGACGCTCGTCCCCATCGAAGGACACGACCGGACCGACGTACTCGATGCAATCGCCAATGGCGACCGCGCCGTCTTCGGCGCGCACGGTGACCAGCTCGGTGTCGTGCTGCAGATCCCAGCAATGGCGGCCCGTGCCGCAGTTGCCCGCGTCGCCAATGATCTCGCCCCAGACGTGGACGAGCTGGCGTCCATCGACGCCGTACTCGATGGACTGCCCGTATTTCTCTTGCACACCGACCAGCTCGGGGCCGTAGGCGAACATGCTGGACACACCCGTGATCTCGAGCTCAGTGCGGTAGTTGCTGACCTCGGTCACCTCCATGTCGATGACGGTGCCCGGAGTGACGCTGCCCGCGTCGATGTTAAAGGTGCGTGCGGCCCCGCCGCTGTCCTGAATCCAGATAGAGCGCGGTGAGGTCGTGAAGTCCTCGGTGGCGATGACCACCGCCCAGCTGATCGAGATGGTGACCGGGGTGGCATCGCCAGGAGTCACCGGCGCCTGGTCCACTGCGGCAACGACGTTCCCAAATGTGCTGGGAGTAAACGTCGACACCTGGCTCGGAGACAGCGGTCCATACCAGCTGTACAAGTCCGTCGGTCCGTCTTGGCAGGTCGCCGGACCCGATGCGTCCGAGCCGCTGCAGTCCTCGTCGATGCCGTTGGCGGGAATGTCGATCTCGCCGGGATTGATGCCAGCATCACCGTCGTTGCAGTCCAACTCCCGGGCCACGTGGTCTGCGGGCGCACTGCACGCATCGACGAACACCGTGGGGTTGCCGTAGGTGTCGCCGTCGCTGTCGCTGTACCAGCGGGTGCCATCGACCGGGTCTTCGTCGACCGCCGAGTCGCAATCGTTGTCCACGCCGTCGCAGACCTCGTCTTCGCCTGGGTTGATGTTCGGGTTGCTGTCGTTGCAGTCGTCGTCATCAATCCAACCGTCGCCATCCGAGTCGGGCGGATCGGTGTCCGTGTCGGTGTCCGTGTCCGTGTCCGTGTCCGTGTCCGTGTCCGTGTCCGTGTCCGTGTCCGTGTCCG
>CAYYHT010000497.1:0-6009 GCA_964471355.1 uncultured Enterobacteriaceae bacterium | reverse complement strand
GTCAAAAAGGCCGAGGCCTACGGTGCCAATGTGCATGCGATCTACGAGTACACGATGGCGCTGCGCTATTTGGACAAGGCCCGCGAAGAGAACGGCTATTCCGAGTACAAGCTGTCTGCCGAACTGGCTCTGACCGCGTCGGAGTGGGCAGACCAAGCCGTCATATCCATGGATGAACGTGGACTGAAGGTCGGAGATCCGCCCGCCCCGCTGCCCGGATCAGTAGGATCTGCTGCCCCCACGGAGGGCAACTGATGAATCGCCGCCTGGGCTTCCTGTTCTGGTTCGCTGTCATCTCGGTTGCATGCGTCGATCCGCGCTTGGTCAAGAAGACCCTCGAGGATTCCGAAGACGTTCTTGTCGAGGCCAACCGGGTGTACGCACGTCTGTGCGCTCCCGAACCCATGGCCAATGCAGAGTCTGCTGTGGGCTTTGTGCGCGTCGAGTTCGAGCAAGGCTATGTGCGCCGCGCTGGCGAGCACGCGAACTTCGCACTCGATGAAGCCCGACGGGCCGTCGAGCTGGCCACCCCCTGTGGAACCGCCGATCGCGATGGCGACACCATCGTCGACATCATCGACCAGTGCCCCGACGAACCCGAAGACTTCGACGGCGTCGAGGACGAGGATGGCTGCCGCGACATCGATCCCAACGGCGACGAGGACGGCGACGGCATCATCAACATCGATGACGACTGCATCTTCGAGCCCGAAGACTTCGATGGCCACGCCGACGAAGACGGCTGCCCCGAGACCAGCGATGACTCCGATGGTGACGGCCTGATCGATGCAGTCGATCAGTGTCCCGAGGACGCCGAGGACTTCGATGCCTACGAGGACAGCGATGGCTGCCCCGAGCCCGACAACGACGCGGATACGATCTTCGACATCCATGACTCGTGTCCGCTGATTCCAGAGGACCTCGATGACTGGGAGGACGAGGACGGCTGTCCCGACCCCGACAACGACCTCGACGGCATTCCCGATGTGCACGACAAGTGCCCGAACCAGCCCGGTCCACGCGACAACGAGGGTTGTCCTGTGCTCGACCGCGATGGTGACGGCATTGCCGACGTCGACGACGACTGCCCCGACGAGCCCGAGACCTACAACAAGTACCTCGACCTCGATGGTTGCCCAGACTCGCCGCCCAAGCTGGTCAAGGTCACCCGGCGCAAGATCGAGATCAAAGAGGCCATCCAGTTCGACGTCAACAAGACGACGATCAAGCCCGAGTCCTATACGATCCTCAACGATGTCTACCGAGTGCTGGTGGACTCGCCTGCGACCAGCATCCAGATCGAGGGCCACACCGACAGCGATGGCTCGGACAGCTTCAACCTGACCCTGAGCCAGGGACGCGCGAAGTCGTGCATGGAATACCTCGTCAAGAAGGGCATCGACGCGAGTCGCATGACGTCGGATGGCTTCGGTGAGACCAAGCCCATCGACACCAACCGCACCCCCGAAGGCAAGGCGAACAACCGCCGCGTCGAGTTCCTCATCTCGAACTAATAGGTGGCGATCGACCTCGATATTGACGAGCTCGAGGAGCGGTCCAAGTGGGATCGCATCTGGATGCTGGTGACCCTGCTGCTGCCGACTCTCTTGATGTTCTTGGGCCTGCTGGGCATGGTTCCGCTGATCGTCGGGATTGCGCTGCTGTTGCCTTCGGGTACGCCAGACTGGGTGGCGGCAGCCGTCGTTGCGGGGGCGATGATGTTGACCTTCGTGCCGGTATTCGCCGTGGGTTGGCTGAACCTTCGACGGAGAGCCAATCAAGCACGCCTCCCGCTCGGCCGGCTCATCGGCGAGCGGGGACTCGAGACACGGCGGCGGTTGATGCGCCCGATTCTCGTCGCCATCGCGCTCACAACGCTGGCCGCGGTGGTGCTGGTGGTTGCTCCGGTCTGGGCGCCCGTTCCTCAGCCGCTGCAGGGCTTCATCTTCGTCGTGTTGTTGGTCAGCTGCTTTGCCGTGTGCTTCCTGAGTGCGGTGTTCATCTGGACACAGGGCAAGCTCAGGGAGCGCCTGCTTCAGGGGGGCGCGCGGGGAGGCGTTGTCTTGCTCGCTCTGCCGGTGCTGCGACTCGACGAGGCTGCGGCGTGGGTCTGGCCGGCCCTCCCCTATAGCGACTGGGGGCAGAGCCTTGGCACCGCTGTGGTGGTGCTATTTCTGCTGATGCTTGCTGGCTCAGCGCTGGTGGTCACGGTGCCTATGGCCCGAGCCATGCGCGCTGTGGCCCGGGGAGACTGGGACATGGCCCTAGCAGCGCATGCGCGCCGGCCGGCAGTCATTGGCTCGATGATCCACGTCGAGGCGTTGGTCGGCGCGGGTCAGTTCGAACTTGTCGAAGAGGTGGCGCGGGATGAGCTGCGCTATGTCCCCGTTTCAGCTGTGTACTCGCTGATGGACCGGCTCGCCGAGGCGACGCTGCGGCGGGGTGATGTGGACGAGGCGGACGCCACATGGGGCGCGTTGCTGCAACTCAATGGCAACTCGGCGCCAGCCCTGGTGGGCCTGTCCCGCTGTCGCCTCGCTCGAGGAACGGCCGATGCCGAGGCGCTTGAGTGGGTCGAGCTGGCGCTAGAGCGGTTCTCACGCTCGCTTCCTCCTCAGCCCACGGGCCGTGTGATCGAGGCCCATGCCACACGTGTGCGCATCCTGATGGCGTTGGGGCAGTCCCAAGATGCGGTTCGCGAGCGCGTCCGGGTCGATGAGCTCCTGGACCACCGGACCACGTCTGCCTGGAGCCGTTCGCTGACCCTCGAGCTGCTCAATGCCTGAGCTCGACCTCGAAGCCATCGACCGCCGCGGACGCATGCAGCGCCTGGGCCGCGTTGTGGGCTGGTTCGCACTTCCGCTAGCCTTTGCGGTCATCCTCTTCGCCCTGAGTCTGCAGGTCATCGGGCTTGCGTTGCCGATGCAGAGCCCGATGCTCGCGCCCCTGCTGTTGATGTCGGCACTTCCGGTTCCGCTGGGGGCGCTGGCGCTTCATGCCAGCCGCTTGACCCGAGCGGATCTGGCGTTGGCCCAGACCCACGGTGTGCAGACCCGCGCCCTCAGCCGGGTCTGGTCCGCCCGCGCACTGGCTGTGGTGGTGCCGATTGCGCTCTGGTTCCTCCTTCCACCTGCCATCAGCGAGCCGTTGCGCCTGTGGACGCTGAGGGCTGCTGTGTTGTCCGCGGCGATGTTGACCGTGTTCGCGGGCGCCCTTCGGATTCTGGGTCCGACCCCGGAGTCCCGTCGTCGGGGGCGTGAGGGCTCGGTGCCCTGGGTGCTCGCAGCGGCGCTGGTGTGCTCGCTGGCTGTGCCCGACCCTCCGTTTCCCTCGCTGATCGCACTGCTTGGGCTGTTGTTGGCCGCCCGCATCGGCTGGCCCGCCTTGCGCGCCCACACAGCCATCGAGGCCGGTGAGGTCGAGACAGCGCTGTGGTGGACCCGGAGTGCGCCTGGTCTCACCGGACCGGTGCTTCATGTCAGAGCGCTGCGCCTGCAAGGTGATGGGCTGGCACAGGAGTACGCAGATGCGGCGCTGAGGGCGTGGACCCCGATTGCGGCGGTGCCGCGGTTGCTGGTGCACTTGGCCGAGATTCATGGAGCGGCCGGAGACCCGGAGCGCGCTTGGACGCTCGCTTCTGCCGCGCTGGGACTCAACGCCAACCTGCCCCAGGCCTATGCGGCGTTGGCAGCCTCAGATCTGTACGCCGGCCAGGCCGGTCCGCAGACCCTCGACCTCATAGAGCGCGCTCGAGAACACAGCTCCAGAGGCTTTCCGCGTCAGCCCGGCCGTCGGGGTCCGGAGTACCGGGCCTTGCATGCGTGGGGTCTCGCAGCCACCGGCAACAAAGTCGGCGCCAAAGAGGCCTATACGGGGGCTTGGGAGGACTTGAAGGAGGCTCCGGTTCCCGTGCGCGACGCGGCCGAGCGCTACCTCGAAAAGGCGCGCGTGCTGCTGGACTAGCTGTCTTCGCGCTCGGTGGCTGGACCGGGCGTGCCGGCACCTAGCGGGTCGTCGAGGGTCTCTTTCCACATCGCGACGTTGGGTCCGTGGGCACCGCCGGGTCCCTCCATCAGCAGTTGTTCGGGCGAGGCCTTTTCGGTGCTGGCGCGGTTCCATCGCACAGGCCGAACGACGGTGTTCTCTTCGCCTCGAACCAAGCGCCCGATGTTGGTGTAGTGGGTGCCGATGGTTGCGACGGCCATGAGTGCGGCGATGATCAGAACCTCGGGCTTGAGTACCCAAGCCAGCCCAACCATGGCGATGACCGCGCCTAGGGCCGAGACCGATGAGCGTCCGGTGCCGGCCAGCAGGCCTGCCCAGACCGCCGCGGCGGCCAGTGTCGGTGTGGGAGCCAGACCCAACAAGCCGCCGGCTCCCGTCGCGACTCCCTTGCCGCCCTTGAAGTCCAGGTAGATGCTGAAGCAGTGTCCGGTCCAGGCGGTCGCCGCGATGACGCCCCCCCAGTACAGGCCCCACTCGGGCCACATCAACTGGGCCAACAGCACGGGGATGAATCCCTTGCCGACGTCCAGCGCCATCACCGGTCCCGCCAGATTCCAGCCATAGACTCGGGCGACGTTGGTGGCGCCGATGTTGCCGGAGCCGACCTGCCGGATGTCCGTGTCGCCGCCGTACAGCGTCGTGATCACGAGTCCAAAGGGCACCGAGGCAATGAGGTAGGTGAAGATGATGAAGGCGAGAGCGGCAGTCATGGTCGGTGCGTATAACCCCGGTTATGATTGGCGGGACGGGGTGCTTTGGAGGGGTCTTTGACCTCCTTGTTGATCATGCTAATTGCGTGCACAAGTGCGCCGTCACCGCTCGCTGACTGCGAAGTCGCCCGTACCTACAACGGCTACGAGTACGACCAGCGCTGGACCTATGACGAGTCAGGTCACCTCGTTGAGACCTGGGTGCAGTACCCGGGAACGCGAACGACCTACGTCAACGAGCTCGATGGCCGGCCCGCCATCGAAGAGATGGACATCGGCGACGACGGCTCGCTCGATGTGCGAACGGTCTGGTACTACGGCGCCGGCAACCGGGCTGAGCGCATGGAGACCGACCTCGATCTCGACGGCTTCCGCGACGAGTACATCGGCTACGAGTACGACGGTCGGGGCCGCCTGCTGATCGAGTCCTGGTATGGCGTGACCGACGCTGTGCTGGCGGCACGGACAGCGTACGAGTACGACGGTGACCTGTTGATCGCCAAGACCGAAGACGGCAATGGCGATGGCATCGTCGAGATTGAAGAGCGCTGGACCTACGGCGCTGATGACCTGGTCACGCTGCACGAACGCGAGAAACTGAGTCTCGAATGCACCGATCGGTGGGTCTATACCTACGAACAGGGCATGGAGAACGGCGGTTGGATCGAACGCATCACCGAAGAGCGGTGCGATGAGTGGTCGCAGCCTTGGGCCAAAGTGACCGGATACAACCGGCACGGCGAGCCGCAATGGGTCGAGGTCGAAGACACTCAGGGAATGCCGTGGCAGCGAGACGTCTATGTCTACGATCCGCTCGGCAGGCCCACCATGGTGACCACCGACTGGGGACTCGACGACAGCATCGACAACTTCGTCGCGTGGGAGTACGCCTGCGATGGATCCGATGTGCGTGACCCGGCCGAGATCCAAGACGACGTCTGGCCCGACTGGGACTGACCACACGGCCTAGGCTGCGGCTGTGTTTCGATTTGTACTCGCGCTGATGTTGCTGGGGCTGACGCTGGGGACCATCCGGGCGTGCGAGGGCTGGACTAGACCCTGCGCTGGGGTCCGTATGGGAACTGACTCACCGGCGTAGGTGATGGCGGTCGGCATAGGCGCGCCACGACGCCGTCGTGGTGAGGTCGATCGGTGCCAGGCCGAAGAAGCGGGGGTCGTACCACGCCCGATCGACAACGCTGATGTGTGGGTGGCTGTGGCGCGGGATCGCATGGACACGTCGCTGACCGACACCCACGAAGCGGCTGATCTGAGGCGCGGATGCGGTGGTGAG
>CAYYHT010000496.1:0-6013 GCA_964471355.1 uncultured Enterobacteriaceae bacterium | reverse complement strand
CCTCGCCGCTACGACGTCAGCTCGTCCAACGCAGCCCTAGGTAAGTACCGCCGGCGATGTCCACGCAAAGGACGCCATCTGCGCATCCGAGGCGAATCGGCAGCAGCGCATAGGCGCCCAAATCGACACAGTCGAGCTTCTCGAGGGTGGTGGTGCTGTACATGCGCACCCCCCCGTCGGCGCACGCAATGGCGAACAGCTCGTCCGTCAGCACGCACGAAGACATGATCGTGCCGTCGATTTCAGGCAGCTCCGGCGGATCTGCTCGCGGGTATGGCGCCAGCGGCCGAAGTTCGTGGGCAGAATGGAACCGCAATCCGTTGGGAACGAGGTCGTAGTCCCGTGACGTGAGCACGCCTGGCCCTGAAACATCTTCGGCCGGCACCGATGAGCCACTCTCTCCCTCGGGGAAGCGCTCACGTGAGTCGATCGGCACATCTGTGGCGTCGTCATAGGCGATCGGCGGAACCGGCCATGCCGTGGGCGTGAGGCCTACTGAGTCCGCCTTTGACGCGCTTCGAACACTATTTGGGGTGTCCATCGTCGGCTCATCGTCGATGATCGGCGGTCGCGAACCGAGAGTCGGCGTCTCAAACATTTCATCGTGCGTAGAGGCGGCGTTGTCACCGCCCAATCCAAGCATCTGTTTAAGCCAACCGAACGCCATGGTTCGAGGACTCCCCCTGTGCATTCACTCTCAGTGTACCTGGGGAGAATCAAGAATCGCTAAAGGCGAATGTCGTCTGCCAAGCCCGCCGCAGCCATCGTGGCCAAGCTCGCAATGGTGATTTGGGGGTTTACACCGAGCGAAGTCGGGACAACGGCTCCGTCGGCCACGTAGAGTCCAGGAATCTCCCAGCTCTCGTGGCTGGGCTTGACGACCCCTTCGTCCGCGCGACCGCTCATCCGTGCGGTTCCAAGAGGATGAAAGCCCGCTAGCTCGAGTCCCCAGGAGTTGATCGGACCGTCGAAGACCGCCATCGCCTCGGCGAGGCTTTTCTGCGTTTCCCGGCCGGCAATAGGCAAGTAGACCTGTTTGGCACCTGCCGCGAAGAAAATCTCCGTCAGCATTCTAAATCCACGAACCAGTTTCTGTTTGTCGTGCTCGCCAAGCCAGTAGGTGATGATGGGGCGGCCACCGGGTCCCGAGTACACTCGACCGTTACCGTCGTCCTTGACCATCAAGCCAAACATCGCGAGCTTCTTGTAGTCCTCCATTACCTTGGTGAACTCGCGCCCGACGAAGGGAAAGGCCACCGCTCCGTAGGATGGAGCAACGTAGGCCCCCTCCATGGTGATGCCCTGTTCAGCGAGCTCGAGCACGCCGTAGCCCTGCGGCGTGTCGTTCCAGCCGTTGACGTCCTCGGTCATCAACGCGCCGATCTTGCCGGCGGGATGAATCGTCAGGTGGCGACCTAGGTGCGTGCTGCGAATGCCCGCCCCCCGCAAGAAGGGCACCGCCGAGATGGTTCCACAGGACGCCACGACAGCCTTGGCGCGGACGGTCAGCGTGCGACCAGAGTCTCGCTGCCTGGCGACCACACCGACGGCGCGTCCGTTCTGAATCAACACCTCGTTGGCTCGGAATCCGGCGTAGAGCATCGCGCCATTCTGCAGCGCCCGGGGCACATAGGACAGATTGGTCGACTGCTTCGCGTCGCGAGGACAGCCCCAGCAACACACCCCGCTGGCCTTGCAGTTGCGGATGTTGCGGCCAAGTGGCCCGTGTTGGATGCCCAATGCCTCGGCCCCATCGCGGATCACATGGGACGAGCCCCCCAGCAGGTGATCTGGCGTGGGGATCACGTTCATGCGCTGCTCGACCTTCTCGGTCGCCTCTTTGATGGCCAGGCGGTCGATGTCCAGCCCCATGCGCTTCCAGTCGTCGAGCACGGTCTCGGGGGTGCGAAAGCAGGTGCCCGAGTTGATGGTCGTCGTGCCGCCGACGGTGTTGCCCAACGGAATCGGAATCGCAGGGCGACCGAGAGCGACCGTGGCCCCGCCATCGAGGTAGGTCTCGCGAAAGCGCTTGGGCAGATCGCTCTTGAAGTCGTCTGCGGTAAACAGCCTTCCCGACTCGATCAAGACGACGTCGACCCCGCGCTCAGCCAGCTCTGCGGCCATGACCGCACCACCGGCTCCCGAGCCGATCACCACCACTTCGCAGCGCACCGTTCGGTCCCGCTCCAGGGGATCGAGCACGACCCGGTCGCGCGGAAGGCTGCTGGGCACCTCGGGCTTGACATCGTCATGCCTGTCGCCGGGAAAACTGATCTGCTGCAAGAAGGCACGTCGGCTGACGTGAGCCGGCTTGACCATGGTCAACAGCAAGCGGGCCGCCAATCGGAACGGCGCCAGCGAGCTCTCGGCCCATCCGGTCAGCCAGTCCGTCTGACGCTGTGAATCGAGGGACGAGAACGGTCGCCCGTAGCGCAGCACACTCAACCACTCAAAGAACCACAGTCCCGCTCGCACTCCGAGTGAGCCCTCCGTCCCCATATAGGCCAGCGCCAGGCCCACCTTTTCGGCGACATCGGCCTGGTCAACGGGCAGGTCCGTGGCCTCCCCCGGGGGAATTGCCGCCGATACCAACGCAGCCAGCGAACGCTTCTCGCGGTCTGAGAGAGCAACTGGCAACAGGACGTGGTCGGGGGATGGCATGGGCCGGTCTATCATGCCCAAATGATCGTCGCACTCCTGGCAACGCTAGCTTTGGCCGGCACTTGGGACCTCGGTGGCACCTCGCTCCGAGACGTCGCCATGGCGGGCAATGGGGTTGCCTCCGGACAGCCAGGGCTGGCCATTCCGGCAGACCCGGCATCCGTGGGCCGAGTTGACGGCGAAGCGGCGTCCCTGGCCTGGCGCACCACCGTCTTCAACGTCGACGCCCGCGGTGACCAGATGGTCCAGGGGCCCGTTCAGGCATTCGATCTGGCGGTCGCAGCCGGTTCAACCCAAGGCGATGTGGGCCTGGGCGCCGGTCTGTCCTTCCACCTGCCTCTTCCCGCGGCGGTCAACAGCGCCGTGCACGCCCGCCTCGAAGACGTGTACGCCCCGCTGCTCGAAGACGCGGCCGACTTCGCGGGAGCGGACTTCGCCGCTGGAGTCTCGTACGGTCGATTCGAATGGGGCTTCGGGGCATCGGCCAGCATGGACCTGGTCGCGAACACCGACATCACCCTGTACAGCCTGAGCATGGCGCCGGACGAGGACGGCAACTCCGACATCACCGAGAGCGTGAGCCTGCGCTTCGACCGGCAGCTGAAGTGGCGCTTCGCACCTCTGGGAGGCGTGCACTACCGGGGCGAGGATGTGCATATCTACCTGTCCTACCGCGGTGAGAACGGCTTTCGAACCACCGGCGACACGACCCTTGAGATCGCCATCGATAGCCCAATCTGGGACGACTTCGAAGACATTCCCCTGGACCTGCAGTACCTGTCGGCATGGTCTCCGGCCCGAGGCGTGCTGGGGGGCTCGATGACCGTCGGCCCGGTGACTCCCGAGGCCACGGTTCGCTACCTGCGCAGCTCGACCTGGCTCGACACGCAGTCCCGCGCTCCCGAGCCGCGGTTCAAGGACACCCTTCAGGCGGGCCTCGGCGGCGAGCTCGATGCCGGCAATGGCCTGCTCATGCGCACGGGCTACGGCTACGTCCCCTCGCCGGTGCCCGAACAGACCGGAGGCACCCGATTCGTCGATTCCACACGCCACGTCGTCGGCCTAGGCGGAGCCTATTCGTGGGATGACCTGCCCAGGAAGTCCGACCGAACCACTCTCGCGCTTTCGCTGCAGGCCCAGTTCCTCGAGAAGCGTCGTGACGGCGCCGAGGGCTTCCGCTGGACGACCAAGGGCCAGATCTACACAGTGACCGCTGGCATCTGGAGCCGACTGTGATCCTCCTGCTGCTCTGCACGGCCCTCGCGGGTCCGCTCAGTCACTGGGGTGCTGGCGAGAGCGGGTTCTCGGCCGCCACCGCCACCGACGACGGTCCCTACGCGGCATGGACGAACCCGGCCGCCATGCAGACCGACCGCATCGAATCGAGTGTCGACCTGGTCGCCGGCTCCGCCTCGCTCGACGTCGACGGAGCACCAGTCTATGCACAGGCGGCTCCCGGCCTGAGTGTCGGCGCCACCCTCAACGGCTACTTCGCCAACGTGCCAGCCGCTCACCTTGGCATCGCCCTGCACCTGCCGGTCGTCGGTCCCTATGGCTGGTCTGCAGAGCCCGAAGCCATCCCCGACACCACCGAGCCCCTGCCGCAGGTGCCCCGATTCTCACAGGATCTCACCCGACTCGAGGCGGCGGTCGCCGGCAACATCTGGGTGGCGGATTCCCTATCCATCGGATTCGGCGTCGATGTGAGCGCCAGCATCGAGACGCTGACCGACGTCATCATCGACGATCTGGCCGCGCCCGAGGATGCCCTGCGCGCCCAAGACGTGACCATCAAGCCCACCTTCCATCCGTACCTGGGCATCATCGGAATCATCGGCGACCAGGATCAAACTCACGTCCGCATCGGCGCCCTGGGCCGAACGGGCCGACGACTCAAAGATTTCGGCACCAGCAACCTGTTGTTCGGGTCGGGTGCATTCGTCTATCGGCACAACTTCGTCCGCTTCTATGCACCCCCCACAGGCACGCTCAGCGTCGACCTTCGCGTACCCGGCACCGCCTCCTTCCGCGCCGAGACAAGTCTTGAGGCCTGGTCGGTCGCCCCTGGTCCATACGGTGAAGATCTTGGAGAGAGCTGGACAAACTCGGTGGTGACGCGAGTCGGCCTGCGCGGCGATTTCGCCCCTGTGCATCCAATGATTGGCTACAGCTACGACCCAGGTCCCGCCGCCGGCATCGCTCCAAATAGCCTGCACTTGGACGGCGCCTCTCACGTGTTCACCGGTGGTCTCGGTGCGCGGGTCTTTGACCAAGATGGGCAGAGCATGGATGTGCACGCCGGAGCCCTGTGGAGGCTGTTTCCCGAGTCCCAACTGCAGGGTCATAGCCTCAACGGCCACCTCGCCGGGGTGCGCGCAGGCATGACCATGGTGCGATGAGGGGAGGGGTCAGGATCCTCCTATTCCTATTCGGGTGTGCTTCCAAAGATGGGTCGCAGGCCGACCTACGTGGGGTCAGGATCCTCCCATTCCTATTCGAAGCAGACAAATGGCCTCCAATTTCCGGGGTAATAGGAATGGGAGGATCCTGACCCCACTTGACTGCGCTACCAGCGCCCGTTCGCAGCCCACCGCGAATAGGAATAGGAGGATCCTGACCCCGGAGTCCACCGCGTGCACCGACTGATCCCCTTCTTGCTTGCTATGGCTGCAGGCCCTGCCCTCGCCGACCTGCCGCCCCCCCGCGAAGAGCCCGATGTGCTCGAGGTGCCCGAGCCCGAACCCTCGCCCGTGCCCGAGGCCGAAGCCGCGAACCTGCCCGAGCTGCCCAAGCCCTCCACCACCCCTGCCGCCGAGCCGGTGTCCGCTGGCCTGGGCTGCGCCGCGAGCACCGACTCGCTGCCCGCCGCAGCTGCCCTAGGCGGAGGCCTGTGCTTGCTCCTGCTCGCCGGCCGCGCCCGCGACACGCCCATCGAGGCCGCCTGATGGACGGCTTCGAGCAACACAGCCCGACCGCTGTCCTGGTCGGTCTGCGCATCACCGCGAACACCATGATGCGCAGCGTGACACCCCTGTTCAGGCACATCGACAGTGCGGGCGCCCTCGCCGGCGAGCTGGTCGTCGGCATGCCACTCGGAGAACCAGTCGGCGATGAAGTGGAGCTGCTGCGCGACGCACCGGTCGCCGGCTTCTCGTACCGGCCCGTCCGTCGCTCCTTTGTGCCCGGCATCCAGCAGTTTCGCCTCGCCTGGCGCGTCGGCGGCGAGCTCGTCTGGAGCGAGCCCCTCGGCCTCGACAAGGCCAACGTCGCCGCCACCGAAGAGACCCCCGCCCCCGACGCGGCCCCCCCCCCCCCCCCCCCCCCCCCCCCCCCCCCCCCCCCCCCCCCCCCC
>CAYYHT010000495.1:0-6019 GCA_964471355.1 uncultured Enterobacteriaceae bacterium | reverse complement strand
CGCGATGAGCAGCTGGATCGTCAGCTTCGAGTGCTGGTAGAGCACGGCGCCGAGTGCATAGACATCGGCGGCGGGCGTCAGATCCGGGTCGCCCCAGGCCTGTTCTGGGGGCATGAAGTTGGGCGTTCCTGCAACCGTGCCGTCCACGGTCTTGAGCGACTCGTCCATGGAGCGGTCGGTGACCACGCTGTCTGTCGGCTCGTCGTCCACGTCCTCGGGCACGGGCGGCGCGCCCACTTTGACCAGACCCCAATCCAGCACCAAGACCTCACCAAAGGCGCCGAGCATGATGTTGGCCGGCTTGAGGTCGCGATGCAGCACACCACGCCAATGGGCATAGGCGACGGTCTCGACGGCATCGTGGAAGAACCCAATCAGGCGCCGCAGGCCCGCTTCGGGTCGACCTGCTCGATGCAGCTCCCAGATGGCCTGTTGCAGTGTGTGCCCCTGCACCTCTTTCATCGTGAAGAAGAAGCGTCCGTCCGGCAGCCGGCCGAAGTCATGCACGGGCGCGATGCCGGGGTGCTGCAGCTGGGCCGTCGCCTGTGCCTCTTCGACAAAGCGCGCCACAGTCCGGTGACTGCTCAACGCATCGCCATGGATGATCTTCATGGCCATGGTGCGGCCCAGAACCGTGTCGCGGACCCGCCTCACCTCGCCCATGCCACCGATTCCGAGCCGACCCATGTCCTCGTAGCGGGCGCTGGCATTGGCTGTCAGTGAGGGCACCGCGGCCGGCGGTGATGTCGATATCTCGGTCTTTTCATCGCCATAGGTGCTGACGATGTCGGTGTGGGAAATGGCCACGTCGGTCGCGCCCAGAACTCCAGACCCAAGCGTGGCCTCCGATATGGGGCCGAGCTGGATGCTCGAATTGAGCGACAGCGCCGGTCCAGCCAACTTGACCCGGTCGAACAGCTGCCGCAGGGACAGCGCAGCCTCGGCCGACAACCCCCACTTGCGCGCAAACCACTCAGCGTCCGACTCGTGCATCCGTTGTATCGTGCCAGACACTCGGGAAACTCTCCATGAAGTGGTGGACACTACTGGTTGCGGCACTGCTGCTGACGAACCCGGCAGCAGCCGATGACGTCAAGGACCGTGAGGTTCACCGCCTGTCCATGGAGATGAAGAGACTCGCTGAAAAGAACGCGTGGATAGGCGTAGAGCGCAGCTATTGGGCCATTTTGGACCTGGGCATGAGTCCAGCTCGGGACCAGCACCTGCTGGCCGCCGATGCTGCCCTGCAGCGCGGTGATGTGCTCAGCATGATCGAGCGCCTCGAAGAGGCCCAGGCCATCGAGAAGACGCAGACAGTGACGGCGCGCATGGACGCATTGCTGGGAGACTTCGGCCACGTGCGCTTGGTCTCGGCTCCCGGTACCGCCGAGCTGGCATTCGACGAGGCCCCCTTCCGACCCGATCAGGCGGCGGCCATCGATCTAGCAGCCAACGCGATCGCCGACACAGGACGCTTCGACGGCTTTCTGCCCCCCGGCATGTTTAGATTTGGCGGGCGTGAGTTCGAGGTCCTCCCGCGCACCAATCCCGACCCCATCGACCTGACGGGCGCGTCGGTGCCCCGGCTCGCCTACGACTCATTGTCTGGCGTCCAGCTTCCACGAATGACGACGGTGGGAGGACGGCGACTGCATCTCAATGGCATGAGCGTGCGCGAAAAAGCCTACATCGACGTCTATGTGATTGGCCTGTACCTGCCTGTGCCCACCGACCGCGCCGAGCTCGCCATTCGCCGCGACGAGCCCAAGCGCCTGGTCATGCACTTTGTCTACCGCAAGGTGAGCCGCAACCAGCTGGTCTCCCACTGGCTCGATGCCTTCGACATGGTGCCCGAGCCCGAGCTGTTTGCAGACCGAGCCGCAATCTTGGTGTCCTGGATGCGCGATGTGAAGCGCAATGACCGAATCGTGTTCGACTACGTGCCGGGCAAGGGCACCATCGTCACTGTGTCGGATCATCGCAAGGGAGTCATCGAAGGCGCTGACTTCCACCGTGCATTGTGGAGTGTGTGGCTTGGGGACAACCCACCCACTGCAAAGGTGAAGCGCGGCCTGCTGTCTCTGTAGTGAATGACCCTGGGGTCAGGCCAAGCGTGCCTTGGCAAGCTGCAGGGCGTCGACGTCGTGACCCTTTTCATAGGCGACGACCTGTGCATTTGTAGCGGCAAGCTGCGCGCCAAAGGCCTTGATGACCGCACGCCTGAACGCGCTACCAGTACCCCATGGATGCAACATGAGTCGGGACCAGCCATCGACCCCAAGAGCGTGGACAACTACTGGTGTGCGCGCGATGACCGACGCCATGCGGTCGCCAGGCACCACCATGGCGACCATGCCAAAGGCCGAGCCCTGAGCCAGGGTGGCAACGCGAATGACGTCCTCGCCCCTGTTCGAGAGCACGACGTCCACCTCGCCCTGGTCCAGGATGAACATCCAGTCCCCCGGCTCGTCCTGGGTGCACAGCAGCTGGCCCTCGCGGTATGCAGCCGGGCGAAAACAGGCCGCGATCTCGCGAAGAAAGGCCTCGGGTACGTCTGCAAAGAGCTCGCTGCGTCCAAGGGCCTCGAATGGGTCGGCGTCGCTGGTCGAGAACATGCCTCCGGGACCAAACAGCCGCCGAACCCCTGCTCGAAAGCGCTCGCCAATGGAGACGGGCTCGACGGGGGTGCCCTTGACCAGCTGCGCAACCCGCTCGCCGGTCGCCCGAAGGCGCGAGACCTGGAGTTCCATGGCCGCGCGCTCGATGTTGCGAACGATGGGGTGCACGGTGGCTCGAAGCTCTTCGTAGCCCTCGCAGGTGAGCACCAAGACCTCGGTGCTCTCGGTCGCCGTCACGGTGGCCGTGCGGCGGCTGTCTTCGAACAGCCCCATCTCGCCGACGAGGTCGTCGGGCATGATGTGCCCAAGTAGCTGATCGTTGCTGCGGACTTCAAGTCGACCCGAGCGCACGCAGGTCAGCTCCGTTGCCGCCTCGCCTTCGCGACAGAGCACATCACCGGGCTCGAGCAACCGGGTCTCAAATCGCCGCAGCGCAGTGTTCGCGTCGACGTCATTGACCCCGTCAAACAATGTCGGCAGCGCACGACGCCACCCGAAGGTGTTCGGATCAACTCTCGACCAGTGCTCGTCTGTTTCATCAGGCACGCGAATCTGTAGCACGAACGACTCTTTCGCGCGCTTCGCTTGACGATTCCAATCGTCGTTCTTAAATAAGAGCCGTAAAGACTTTTATTCGTCTTTATGGACTCTAAGGAGATTCGATGCCGATGAACATTCAGCTGCTGGTCATTGACCCGCAGAACGATTTTTGTGACCCATCCCATGGAAGTTTGTACGTACCCGGCGCAGAACAGGACATGGACCGCCTGTCAGGGTTCATCGACCGCATGAACGGCAAGCTGACAGACATCCACATCACCCTCGACTCGCATCGCAAGGTCGACATCAGCCACCCGATCTGGTGGAAAGACAGTACGGGCGCACATCCAGCACCCTTCACCGTCATCACCGCGGACGAGCTGCGCACGGGCAAGTGGACCACCTCGATGCCCGGAGCCTACGACCGCAGTCTGGCGTACCTGATGTCGCTCGAGACCAGTGGGCGCTATCCACATGTCGTGTGGCCCTACCACTGCTTGATCGGCGACGAGGGGCACAACGTCTGGCCCAAGCTGTCCGACGCCGTGCACGAGTGGGAGGACCGCTTCGCGATGGCGGACTTCCTGACCAAGGGCAGCAACCCCTGGACCGAGCACTTCAGCGCTGTTGCCGCCGAGGTACCCGATCCAAAGGACCCGACAACCCAGGTCAACGCCGGCCTGATTCGCACCCTCGAAGAGGCGGACATCGTGGTGTTGGCCGGCGAGGCACTGTCCCATTGCTTGGCGAACACCGTGCGCGACATTGCCACCCACTTCGCCGACCCAGCAACCGTCAGCAAGCTGGTCCTGTTGACCGACGCCTCAAGCAACGTTCCCGGCTTCGACGGATTGGGCGACAGCTTTGTCCGCGACCTGACGGCGCTCGGCATGAAGACCTCCACCACCACCGATTTCCTGTCCTAAGGAGCCCACAATGCCCATTCTTGACCTGACCCAACACGCCATCGCGGGAAGCAACTACGGCTTCTCGGGCACACGCATCGAGGACCTCGGAGCCTCCGAATACACCTTGGTAGGCATCGTCGCCGACGTCAGCGGCAGTGTTCACTGCTTCAGGCCGCGCATGGAAAAGTGCGTCAAAGCGGCTGTAAAGGCATGTCGACACTCCCCGCGCGCCGACAACCTCATGCTTCGCCTGTCCCGATTCAGCAACGACGTGGTCGAACTGCACGGCTTCCGACCGCTCTCTGCAAGTCCCCTCGGCGACTATGACAAGTGCCTGCCGACAGGGGGCAGCACGGCTCTGTACGACGCCACCCACAACGCGGTCAGTGCCATCACCCGATACGCCAAGGACCTCTCCGAGGCGGGACTCGATGCAAACGCCATCGTCATCGTCATCACCGATGGGGGCGACAACGTGTCCTCACTCACGGCTCACGCCGTCCGAAAAGCGGTCAGCGACGCTGTCTCTAGCGAGTCCATCGAGAGCATTCGCACCATTCTGGTCGGCGTGAACGTCAAGCAGAAGCACGTGGCCAAGTCACTGTCCGACTTTCAGAAGGAAGCCGGTTTTGACCAGTACATCGAGCTGAACTCCGCCGACGAGAGCACGCTTGCGCGCCTCGCCGAGTTCATGAGTCGGGCCATCCGGTCCCAGAGCGTGGCCCTGGGCAGTGGCGGACCCTCGATCAAGCTGACGTTCTGATGCGCCTGTTCGTCCCGGGGCATTCCCCCGTCACGCTGGGGCAGGCGGAGTTCGTCGCCCAGGGTGGCGAGGGCAGCGTCTATAGCTTGGGCGAGCACGCCTACAAGGTGTGGGAAGACCCACGCCGAGGCATCCCCGAGACGAAGTTGGCTGCATTGATGGGCTTGGACATCCCCGGCGTGGTGGCCCCCGATGCACCGCTCGTTGATGACCAAGGGGACCTCGTCGGATTCCGCATGCCGATGCTGCGGGACACTTGGCCCCTGTGCCGCCTTGTTCCCGCGGTGTTTCGAACCCGCCATGGCTTGGACGACAGCGCCATCATGGGGCTGCTCACGGGCATGATCACCACCATCGAGGCCGTGCACCGGCGCGGTGCGCTGATCGTCGACTTGAACGAGCTGAACGTGCTGGTGTCTCGAGACTTCAAGACAGCGCACTTCATCGACGTCGACAGCTGGCAGATCGGCAACTTCCGGGCAACGGCGCTGATGCCAAGCGTCAGGGACTTTCTGGCCCCACAGGGTCAGTTCACCGAGCTCACAGACTGGTACGCCTTTGCGGTTGTGGCCTTCGAGCTGCTGCTCGGGGTCCATCCATACAAGGGAAAGCACCCATCGGTGATGGGCCTCGAGGACCGCGCCAAGGCTCTGCTGCCCGTGTTTGCCCCCTCCGTGAAGGCACCACCGGCCGCACGCTCCCTCGATGTGCTGCCGTCTCCCTGGCGGGACTGGTTTGAGCGCGTGTTCAGCAAGGGCGAGAGGCTGGCTCCACCGAGAGACCATGGCGGCATGCCGGCGCCCGTCATGCAGACAGTGCCGCAGACCGAGAAGCTGGACTGGGTCGAGATTGGGGCCTTCCACGGAGCCGTCCGCGGAGTCCGAGATCGCCTCGGCACCACGACCGTGTGGACCGATGCGGGCATCTGGGTCAATGGCCGTCGCGCGGCGGGCCTGCCCGACGGGTTTGTCGACATCGCCTTCAGTCCCCGTCGAAACACGCCGGTTGCTGCGTCCATCCGGGCTGGGCGCCTGCACCTGTTGGACCTGCACACCCACAAATCCGTGCCCTTGCTGCTGCACGCCGATGACGTGATGACGACCGACGGTCGCTTGATCGCCAAGTGCGGCGAGCACCTGCTCGAGGTGTTGCTGATGGACGGTGGAGCTTCCATGCTGGCCTGTGCGCGA
>CAYYHT010000494.1:0-6020 GCA_964471355.1 uncultured Enterobacteriaceae bacterium | reverse complement strand
TGCCCTACTGCTGCTACTACGTCTATCGCTACTGGCGGCTGTCGCAGGAGGGCTACCGCGTCTCGCCACTCAAGGTGGTTCTGTTCGCCGTCACAGGCATCACGTCCGTGCTGGCCTGGGGGCTGAACAGCTTCGGCCACGCGTTCCTGATCATGAACTTCTTCCATGCCACGCAGTACTTCGCGCTGGTCTGGGCCATGGAAAAGAAGAGCATGACCGGCACACTACGCCTCACCGAATTGGTTGGGGGAAGGGTCATCACCTTCGCGATCTACGCTGCGATCGTGACGGCATATGGCTTCTTTGTTCTGCGGTCGGAAGGGGACATACAGATCGCCGCCAGCCTCGTGTGCAGCCTGATGCACTTTTGGTACGACGGATTCATCTGGAGCGTCCGCAAGGGCGCGGTCTAGGCGGCTCTAGGAACACACCTCAAGCTTGGTCTGGCCCGCCTTGACGTTGACCGTCTTGCTCACCTTGCCCTGCTTGCCGTCGACGACGAACTCATGGTTGCCCAAGCCGATCTGGATGGTCACCGGAACGACCCCAATCTTGACGCCATCCATAATGACGGCATCACCCGTGCGACCACTGCACCCAATGGTCAACGTCGGTGGCCCCGCAGGCTTTACTGGCTCTGGTGGCGGGGGAGGCGGCGGGGGAGGCGGCGCTTCCACAGCGATGCCTGACTCGACCACAGGCCGCTCCACGTCGGTTTCGGGGGTAGTCCCATCGTCGATTGGAACCTGCACATCGTTGTTGGTCCCTTTGGTGACCGAGCCGTCGAGCATGACAGCGGCTCCGATTCCCACCCCGAGCCCAATCATGCCCACAAGCAGAATGCCCAGAGCGATGCGGACCAAGCCGCCTGAACCGGAATCATCCAACTGGCCGTCTCCGTAGTCTGTGTCGATGCTCATGCCGTCCCCCTCGGTGGGGTCGGCATTCCAGAATCCGAACTCTTCCTGACCGGTGTCGTGCAGAGACACACCATCCACCAGCCGTGTGGGGGCTTCAGACGCGTTCAGCAGTCCGCTATCGACGCTCACTGCGCTGGGCGGCGGATTGCTAAGCCGCGGGGTCGGCGCCGTCTGGTTCTCGAGTGGATTGAAGCCATCGAGCTCGGGAATCGGAGGGGGCGGGACGCTGGGGAGCGCCAAAGGGGGCTGGCCAGCGGGATCGGGCGGCAGCTCTCGGTGGGCCGCCTGAAGGGCATGGAACATCTCGGCAGCGCTGTCGTAGCGCTCGTCCGGCTCGTAGCGAGTCGCGCCTTTCATCACGTTGATGAGCGGCAGCGGAAGTCCCGCAAACAGCTTGTCATGCAGGTCTGTGGCATACAGGTCGAAGGGATCTTTGCCGGTCAGAATGGCGTAGAGAGTCGCGCCAGATGCATACAGGTCCGAGCGCGGATCGACCCCCTTGGCGTTGGTACGTTGTTCGGGGGCCATGTATGCCCACGTGCCAATCACTGCCCCCGTCTTGGTCAGGCTGCGGTCTGCATGCTGGGCAATTCCAAAGTCGATCAGCTTGGGAACCCCGGTCTCGGAAATGAGGATGTTGTGCGGCTTGACGTCGCGGTGCACGACGCCGGCCTTGTGGGCCTCGCCAAGCCCGGACAGCAAGGCCTGGACGACGGCGGAGGCCATGCGTGGCGGCAGTGGCCCGAGCTGCTTGACCCGGTCGATGACGCAGCCGCCCTCGAGGGTTTCCATGACCATGTAGACCCGTTCGCCATCGACGCCCACGTCGTACACCGTCACGATGTGCGGGTGCTTGAGCTGGGCCATCGTGCGAGCTTCATTGAGGAAGCGCTCGCGCACCTTCTGCTTTTTTGTCATGCGCGGCGACAGCACTTTTACCGCACGCCACACGTCAAGCATCGCGTCGTAGGCGCGAAACACAGTCGCAGCCCCGCCGGTTCCGAGCTCAGCGACGAGTCGGTAGCGCCCATTCGAGATGGGCTCCGCGACATCCTGCGACAAGCAAACTCCTCTGTGGCGCAGTTCGACGGAGTATAGCGGGGATCGACATCGGAGTTGCTCTTGCGATCTGTCTTCTGCGTGCTTGCTACCGGAGTGAGCCTCATCGGCTGCACGACAGGCGCCGACCCCATTGAGACCGGCTTGGACGACAGCGATTCCGAGCAGGGCGCAAGGCCACCCACCGCCGATGCTGGACCGGATCGAACAGTGGCCCCTCTGTCGGCTGTCAGCCTCGACGCTTCAGCTTCCACCGACCCGGATGGTGTGGTCGAACACTGGCAATGGGCATTCACCACCCGTCCTGTGGGGTCACGCGCCGAACTCAGCGACCCCACAGCCGCATCCCCCTTCTTTCCGGCGGACCTTGCGGGCGACTTTGCCCTCACGTTGGTGGTCACAGACGACGAGGGCCATGAAAGCGCCGTGGCTGACGAGCTTGTCGTGCACTCGAGCCCCAGCGAGCAGAAATTCTGGGTTCAGATCAGCTGGCCCGAAGCCGCGGATATCGACCTGCATCTGCTCAAGGCCGACGCGTCGATCTTCGACGCGGACGGCGACGTCAACTGGTGCAACGAAAATCCCGACTGGGGCACCCCGTCGGAGCCCAAGGATGACCCGTCCTTCCTCGCTGACTCGGCAGTGGGGCCCGGTGTCGAGGCCATCAGCATTCAGATGCCGGCCAGCGGTGAGACCTACACCATTGCAGCCCACTATTTTGGCGGATGCACTGGCGGCTGTGGCCCCGTGACCGTGAGCGCCCAGGTCTTCATCGATGGTCAGCCAACGTGGTTTGCAACCTCGGTGCTGACCGCGCAGCACGATGTTTGGAAGGCAGCGAGCTACAGCTTGGAGGGCGGAGTCACAGCCGTCGGCACGTCCTCTTCCGACAGCACTTCGGGCTGCAACTGACTGACGGCTCGAGCGTCCGAGTACCAGTAGCGATGCTGGCCCCAGCGATAGGACACCGAACCGACGACCTTTCCAATGATCTCGACGCCGTCGGAACTGACCTCGGCACGCTTCCACGCAAGGGTGGTTCCCGCGGTGAGCTGCAACTTGTCGGCAAGCCGCAGACCCCCACCCGCCTGAAACTGGGGCTGCAGTCCCCTCTGCCGCCACTTCGTCTCGTCCCACCCGATCCACAGCAAGTGGTTCACATAGGCCGCCCCCACCCGCGTATAGAAGGTCAGCGGAGTCACGGGGTCCACCGCCACGCCAAATCGCATGGCAAACGCATTGACGGTGTACCGATCATTGCAGCTCTGAGACAGCTCGCACACCAGGTCCACCGCGGTCGGGTCGACGAATTCCTCGAACGGACCGAGGTTGTTGAGCTGATCTGGCGTACCAATCAGCTGCGCGCGGACCTGCGTGAACGTGTAGTTGGCATCGGCGCCGACCCAGATATGGTGGCGATAGACCGGCACCGCGAAGGAGCTGTCGAGGCCAGTTGACGCAAGCGACACCCCCGCGACCTTGATGGGCGGCAGTAAGAATGCGCCGACTCCGACTTGGGGGAATGGGTCGTCAAAGGTGTAGCTGCCGACGTGGTAGCCCACGGCGAGGCGCGGCAGCAGCGGCACCGCGACAGGGGTCTGCCTGGTCCCGTCGTCATTCTTGAGGCGGTTGACGGGAACGGAGTCGACCGCAAACTCGGTGACCAGACCGTAGCCCCGATTCACCAAAGCAGAGCTCGCAAGCGGATCACGCTGCAGCGTGAGTCCAACTTCCATCATGGTCTCGGACAGCAACAACGTCGCGAAGTGGCCGCACTCCGGATCTTCGAGACATCCGGAGAGGATGGTGTCTCCCTCCGACAGCTCGACCAGAGTCTGTGCTTGAGCAGTCAAAATCGCTGCGAGCAGCGCAAGCATGAGCACTACCCCTCCTGGAGTCGGTCTCCAAGCACCCCGCGTCCCGTCAGACGAGTTTAGCTGACATCGGTTCCAGGCGAAACCGGAGCGTTGCCGTCGCGCGTATGCCGACGTCGCAAGAACGCGGTGCAGGCCACCAACCAGAGCCAGCCGTGTGCGGGCTGGACCGATGCGCATGCACACTGCGATTCCGGCTCCTCGACAACGGCGTCGACGCGACTCACGGTGCACAGGGTGTCTAGGGGCGCTCGGCCCACCGAGGCAAACACCGCCAATACCGAGCCTCCCGCAGGCAACTCGGCTTGCAGCCGCACGTCGAGCTCTTCGTCGAATTCGCCATTGGCGTAGTCGCGGGACTGTTCAGCGATCTGACCCCCGGAATCAAGGGCAAATAGCTGCACGTCCATGTCGGCGTACGTCGCGAACTCGTCGCATTCGAGTCGCACAGGCCGGCGGTCGGCGCCCGGGTCAAACCGTGCATACATCGCGCTGTAATCGAGCTCGGGCAGGTCAATCGCGAACTCTTCGTCGGCCTGCAGCACAAGGGCGGGCACTTGGACCTCGATGTTGCACGCGAGCAGGTCCTGGTAGTGGTCCCCGTCGTCTCGTGCACAGGCAAAGGCATTCCACACGGCGTATTCAACGAAGGCCTCATCCCACGACAGGTCCCAGTTCAGCTCAGCTTCGGTGTCCAGTGTGACCTGCCAGATGGGCTCGTCGCTGAGCGCCTCCCACAAACGAACGACCCGGCCCGGATCAGCGCCACCGAACTCCTCCCACCACTTCAGGAACACCATCCCAGCGTACTCGTAGCGGCCAGAGAGATCGTTGTGGGACCGGTCGGGCCGAGACAGCCTCTCTACCCAAAGCACGCCCAGAGCCAGGTCGAGCACCGGGTCCCGGTAGACCCGATACTGCTCGAAGGTCGCCGTGGCTTCGTAGATCCAGCTCTCTGAGCTGGTGGTGTAGCGGTACTGCACACAATGATGCAGCTCATGAGCGGTGACCGAGTCGGGGACCTCACCGACGTCGAGGTTGGCGTCGATTTCGATGTAGCAACTCGACCCGGTGGCGCTCGGGTCTCCCGGCGTCTCGGGATAGGCGTAGCCGTTGGCGTCGATGTCGCGGATGTAGACATCGATCTGCGTGGATCCACCGAGCCCAGTGTCCCCAACCAACCCGCGGTAGCCGCGGTCCTCGAAGGCCAGGCGCCCGTCCAGCAGGCCTTGCAGAACTCCCCACACCAAGTCCGGATGCCCAGCGACCTCGTCACCCGCCGCCGCATCGACGCCCTCGGTGGTGTAGTGCACCAAGAACATGCCGTCGTCGGACTCAATCGTTCGTTCAGGGCCGCTGAGCTCGCGACGGTCATCGCGCAGTGCTTCCCAGGCGGCGAGATTGGGCGGCACCGTTGCGGGAAGAACAAAGGGAAGCATGGGAGACGTATACCCGGGCGTGGTTAACTTTGGGAAACCTGGAGGGTTTGTGGGCTTTTTCGACCGCATGGCGAATCTCGGCAAGGGTGTCGGCAAGGTCTGGGCTCGGAACGCAAAGGAGGCCTTTGATCGGCTCCAGAGCGGCGCCGAGGACTGGGATGACGACGGCGATCCGACCGCCGATCCGACCGAGCGAAAGCTGCGTCTGCTGTCCGCCATGCGCGACGAGGGCTTGCTCTCCGAGGCCGAGTACCGCCAAAAGCGCGCAGGAGTGGTGGGTCTAAGCCCCAGCACGCCAAAGACCCCGGTGGCGGCCCAAGACGATGCTCCCGCCGACAAGCCCGAGCCCGAGACCAAGAAGGACAAGCCACGCAAGCGCAACCTGTAGCGTCCATGGCATGGTGAGGCGATGCTCGCGCTCGCCCTTCTGCAGTTGTCCTGTACCGGATCTGGGACCCTCGATATTCCCAGCGAAACCGCAGGGGATACCTCCGTCTCCGAAGAGACGGGCGAGCCGATTGACACCGACAGCGACACAGAGGTCCCGGTCGTCGACGACGATGGCGACGGCCACGCCGCCGAGGTCGACTGCGATGACGCCAACGCCGCGGTGCATCCCGATGCCACCGAGGCATTCAACGGAATCGATGATGACTGCGACGGACGCATCGACGCCGACGGCACCTTCGAAGGCACGCACAGCGTCACCGCGAACGCCGTCTTCGAGG
>CAYYHT010000493.1:0-6023 GCA_964471355.1 uncultured Enterobacteriaceae bacterium | reverse complement strand
AATAGCAGGTGTGGTCCAGGATGCCCTTCAGCTTGGGAAAGCTGATCCGCTGATCCGCACGGGGATGAAAACGGTATCGGAGCACAAAGCGCAAGAAATGGCCCGCCACCCAGGCGGCATCCATCGGTCGGTGTTGCATTGCCCACCGAAGATAGGCACCGATGGGCTTGATGCGCTCGATTTCCGGCACCCGCTTGCGCACCTTCGTCAGGAAGTCGATCACCAGGTACGAGCCCCACGGGAACGCCACGTAGCATCCAACCTCGTCGCGCCGCAGGACGCCATCCTCACCGAATGCGTTCGCGCCATCCCATTCGTTGCCATGGTGAATGTGGAGGGCTCCACGCTCCACGGAGTGCGTCTGAAAACCCAGCCTCCCGCCACATCGCTCGGCAAGGAATTGTTGGACCTCCGTGAACGCCAGGGCGGGGTCGTGATTCCCCACCAAGAACGTCAGTGGCTGAGCCGCTGACACCAATCGAGCAAACGCGTCGAACACCTTGGGATGACCCGCAACCACCCGGTGGACCTTGGCCAGTGCCTCTTCGGCGTACACACGGTCGGACAGGCGACCATCCACACGCACTTGAATCGTATCGAAGAAGTCTCCGGCGACAATCAGCTCGCCAGACTCGGCCGCGACATGATCGACGAACTCGGCAAACGCCTCGTCCTGGTCGAAGTGCTCCACCTCACCAGACTGCGGTCCGGCTCCCAGATGGCAGTCGCTGACGACGAAGACGCGCAACGACTAGGAGTCGGACCCTTCAGTTGCCGGTGTTGTGGTCTTCTGCTTCTTGCCGTCTTTGGTCGCGTCCCGCTCATCCGCAGCGGGGGCAGCTTGCGGGCAGCCATTCTTGCCGCCACAGCTAGCCTTGGCCTCCGTGGCCTTCTGTTCGGCGGCGACGGGGATGCCAGCGTTGGGATCGGCGTCGTTGTCGGTCGGGCCACACGCGGTGAGGCCTGCGAGCAGTCCTGTCAGCGCGGTCGAGAGAAGCAGCTGTCGGTTGGATCGGGTCATGAGGGTCTCCGGTGCTGACTCGCTCTATGCCGCAGGGTGCTTCAGGTTACGCGGCGCGGTTCCGTTCCGGGGGACGCTCGCAGACGAACGCCCATCGACTCCGCGGGGTTTTTGGTTCGCAGCGGCCTGCTCTTCGCCAACGATGGCCACGGAGGCATTGAAGCCATTCGTGATCCCGCCTCTGACACCCCGTGACGGCGCCAGACACTCGGTGGCGTATCCCTTTCCGAGTCCCGCCGTATAGCGACTCGAACCACGGAGACTCCATGACCAATCTCACCGTTCTGACCTCGCTCTCCAAACCAATCGACGGCGTATTCGACCACCTTCAGGCACCCCTGTTGCTCGCGATTCGCGGGTTCTGGGGCTACCAGTTCGCGCTGACCGGATGGGGCAAGCTGAACAACCTCGAGGGGGTGACCGGCTACTTCGAGAGCCTCGGCATCCCCTTCGCGGGCTTCAACGCGACACTCGTGGGCGGCACCGAGTTCATCGGCGGACTGATGCTCCTGTTGGGACTCGCGGCCCGGCCCGCTGCCATCCCGCTCGTCATCACCATGGTCGTGGCGTACTTCACCGCAGACGCCCACGCGCTCAGCGTCATCTGGAGCGACCCGGACACTTTCATCGCGGCCACCCCGTTCTTGTTCCTGCTGGCCAGCAGCATCGTGCTTGCATTTGGGCCCGGGGCTTGGTCGGTGGACGCCCTCATCGCCAAAGCGGCTGCAGCACCTGAAGACCAGACCGCGTCCCAGCCGGCCACAGCCTGAGATGGACCCATCGGTCAACCTGGCGCTGACACCCTTGTTGCTGCTCCCAGGCGTCGGCATCTTGGTCCTGTCGACCTCTGCCCGGTATTCCCGACTGCACGACGAGCTCCACACCATCGTCGACAGGCATGCCGACGATGCGGACCACTGGATCGCGCACCTCAGCGTCCGAGCCCACCTGTTTCGAAATGCGTTGGTCTGCTTTTACGTGAGCATCGCCCTGCTGGCTCTGTCCGCCCTCGTGTCCGGAGTGGAGCTGTTGTCCGGCGCTGGCGCCGCTCAAGCCAGCGTCGCACTCATCGCGCTCGCTGTGTTGGGCATCGAAATCGCTGCCATGACCCTGGTTCGCGAGTCCTGGCTGTCCCTCGAAATCATCGAATCCCACAACTCACCCAGGAAGTGAACCATGCACTTTGCCCTCGCCATGATGCTGCTCACAAGCGCGCCAGCCGACGCCAAGAAGCCGCCGACAACCCCGAGCCTGCAAGTCGACAAGTGGGCCAATCTGCCCGATGGCCAGGACTCGATGCCCCTGGATGGCAAGGTCACGGTCGTGCTGGGCTTCTCGCACTGGTGCGGTGCGTGTCACCAGTTCGGCATTCCCGTGCATCAGGCCCTCGAGGCGGTCTACGCAGATCAAGCGGAGGTTCAGTTCGCGTACGTACAGCCCGACTTCGGCAACCTGCCCGGTTCGGCATTTCGTCTGGGTCTGATGGACATCGAAAAAGCCGGCCTGAACGGAGCGTACGGCATGGAGTACCGCAAGGGTGAGCTGCCCCCTGCACTCGTCGGCAAATATGGAATGCAGGGCACCCCCTGGACCCTCGTCATCGGTCCGGATGGCCGGGTCTTGTACTCCGACTTCACCACAGAACCAGAGACCCTGGTCAACGTCATCTCAGCTGGCGTCGCCAAGGCGCAGGCCGGCTCGTAGGGAGGTCGCACGTGATCTGGTTGCTCGCCGCACTCGCGCTGGCCGAACCGCCTCCTGAAGCACCAACCCTCGATGTCACCCATTGGGTGGTGCGTGGGCCCGTGGACCTCGCCGCGCCCGACAGCGTCGTCGTCATCGAGGTGTGGGCGACCTGGTGTGGCCCCTGTCGCGAGACCTTTCCGCAGCTGTCCAAGCTTCAGCGTTCCTATGGAGACCAGATCGCCGTGGTGGGCCTGACGGACGAAAATCCGGTTCGGGTACGCCGATTCTACGACCGGAACCGTGCTGAGATGCGGTACGCACTCGCCGTCGATACTTCTGGCGAGTCACTCCAGGCGCTGATGTTCGGCGGCTTCGGCGGCAACGGTCTGCCCTCTACCTACGTCATCCAGGACGGAAAACTGGTCTGGGGGGGAGCGCCGAGGCAACTTTCGGCTGCGCTGGAGACCCTCATCGGACCTCCGTCGGTTGCTACTGAAGCCGTTGTGGAGGCTCCAAGTGACCACTGAGCTCGTGCACTTCGCCGGCGCCGGCGGGCAGCAACTGGCCGGTCGACTTCATCACACCGAGGGGGCGCCACGCGCGTGGGCACTGTTTGCGCATTGCTTCACCTGTGGAAAGGACGTCAAGGCAGCACGTCGTGTCTCTGCTGCGCTTGCAGAACGAGGCCTCACCCTACGACTTGTTGCTTGCTGGACTTGGGGCATGCACTGCGATGACTCTGCGCATGTACGCGGACCGTAAAGGCTGGCCGCTGCACTCGGTCGAGGTCGCGCTGCGTCACGAAAAGATCCACGCCGCGGATTGTGAGTCGTGCGTCACCGAAGAGGGACGGGTCGATCGCATCACCCGCGAGCTCACCCTCATCGGTCCGCTTGATTCGACGCAGCGAGCCAAGTTGGTCGAAATCGCTGACAAGTGTCCGGTCCACCGCACCCTTCATCGGGAGGTCACCGTCGAAACCACACTCCTGGGGTCGCCACCGCCGGTCCCAGACATCGCCTCAGCAGCAGGAGTTGTCCTCACACGCGGCTAGCGTAGCGTCGTAGCCTTCGCCCTTCGTCTCGACCGGCGACCGCAACAGGGTACCGGCGGTGCAAGGGAACTCCCTGAGCTCGTCGGGGGCCACCGCGACGCGCGGCTCGACACCCTCGAAGTGGGCTGCATAGGGCGCCTTCCGGAAGATCTCGTAGGTCTTGCGGCAGACCGCCGTGCGCTCACCGCGTCGGTATGTATGGCCGTCATCATCGCTCACGGACGAGAACGGGCCCTTGTAGACCAGCGCCTCCTTGTGGTCCCAGCACTCCCCTTGCTTGCCCTTGAAGGCCTCGACTGTGACCGAGCGGAACTCGATGCCCTCGACGGTGCGCCACGGCTTCTCGTCCCGTTTCAGCAGCGTGATGCCATAGAAGCCAGCCTCTTCAAACGCAGCAAGGAAGGCCGTCTCTTCGAACGCACCGGACACACACCCACTCCACAGCTCGGCATCCCCCTTCATCGCCTCGGTGACCGGTTCGTCGCTGACGATGTCGCTGATGACCGCACGGCCGCCTCGCTTGAGAACGCGAAAGATCTCGGCGAACAACCGGGGCTTGTCGATCTCGGCCACCAGATTGAGCACGCAGTTGCTCACCACGACGTCCACACTGCCGTCGGCAACGAGCGGGTTCGCGACCACGTCTGCTGCACGCCACGCTTCGAATCGACTCAGGTCCTCCTCACCGTGGATGGGGTGGTTCTGGAGGTAGACATCGACGCGGTCCGGGTTCGTACCCAGGTCCTCGATCTGCCCCCGCAGGAAACGCACGTTGTCGAAACCGAGGCGTTCGGACACCTCGGCACGCGCACCGCGCGCCAATGCCAACATCTCGCGGTTGGTGTCGACTCCAATGACTCGTCCGCCTTGTCCGACCACCTGGGCCGCGATGAAGCAGATCTTTCCGCCACCCGAACCCAGATCGAGCACGGTCTCACCGGCTCGCAGGTGTTTGGAGGGGTCTCCGCAGCCGTAGTCCCGCTCCAGGACCTCCTGCGGGATTACCTCGAGAAAGCGGGGATCGTAGTCCACCGGGCAACACAAGGCGGCCTCGACCTCTTTGGATGCGGCGGAGTACCTGTTTCTTACTGCGTCATCGACGACCATTTGTCTCTCCTCTAGGTCAGGGCTCCACCGCACGAGCTGCCGCTACCCGCGGTGCAGCCGTAGCAGTGATTGCCAAAAGTGATGGGTACCCGCTCGAGCTCGTCGAGCGCTTCGACGTCCCAGATGGTGCGCCTGTTGCCGCCGAGCTCCAGCTCGAGCATCTGGTTGAAGTCGCAGTCGTACAGAGTCCCTTCCCAGCCGACCGAGACCGTGCTGCGACACATGACGGCGGCGGCGGCATCGACGTTGAAGCTGTCCGCCAACAAGCCTGCGTATTCGTCAAGAACTCCGCGCTGACGAAGCCAGGTCTCGAAGCGCTTGATGGGCATGTTGGTGAGGGTCAGCAGGCGACTGAACTCGATGCCAAAGTCCTCGCGCAGCCGCTGTTTGTAGTCGGACTCGAGGCTCGCTTGTGAGGGCGGCAGGAAGGCCCCGCCTGGGTTGTAGACCAGATCGAGCTCGAGACCGCTGTCAGCCCGGCCGTAGCCGAGCTCGTTGAGGGCGAGCAGCGAGGAGATGCTCTTGCCGAACACCCCTTTGCCGCGCTGCTGGTCCACGTTCTTGCGCGAGTAGCAGGGCATCGACGCCACCACCTTGACGCGATGTTGAGCCAAGAACTCCGCCGTGTCCTCTTGACCGGGCTCGTGAAGCACCGTCAGGTTGCATCGGTCGATGACTTGTTTGCCGGCCCCTCGGGCCGCGCTCACCAGATCCCGGAAGTGTGGATTCAGCTCGGGGGCGCCGCCGGTGAGATCGACAGTCTGCACGCTCAGTGCGCTGCGCATGAGCTCGATGACCCGATCCACGGTGGACCGATTCATGTTCTCGGTTCGATTGGGACCCGCCTCGACGTGGCAGTGCAGACAGGCCTGATTGCACAGCTTGCCCAGGTTGACCTGCAACGTGGTCACCGGCGTTCGCCGCAGGTCCAACTGCTCGGACCGTACCCGGTCGGAAAAGGTGAAGCGCGCGTTCATTGACCAGCTCCCAGAACGAGTGCGCAGGCCCCAGCGAGGAACGCGGCAATCGGAAGTGTGACCACCCAGGCGCCGAGAATGGCCCGCACGGTGTCTGTATTTGCACGGCCGGAGGGGACACCGAGCGGAAGGGCGAACACCGCAGCCAACCGCGCGGCATCGATGGATGCTGGACCTG
>CAYYHT010000492.1:0-6039 GCA_964471355.1 uncultured Enterobacteriaceae bacterium | reverse complement strand
CTGGGCAGCGGCAGGGGCTATGCCGCGCGCGTTGTGCACGACCACGCCGGCGGCGATGCGTCATTCACGACATTCGATGTCAGTCGAGACGGCGCATGGCCAGACAGCGGCAGCGTACTGATTCCAAACGTCGATGACCTGCCCGATGACTTGCAGTTGCAGCTCAATCGCATGCTTCAGCGTGTCCCGCCGGGGGTTCGACTGCTGGCAACCGCCAATCCCGACGGCCGCCGCTTGGTCGCCGAAGGCAGCCTGCGTGCCGATGTCTACTACGCCCTGGCCGTCGTGGTGGTCCGCGTCCCGCCGCTTCGGCGTCGAATTGAAGACGTCGTGCCGCTGATGCAGGCCGGCCTCACCCACTACGCCGAGCTCTATGGGCGTCCAAGCCCCGAGCTGACCGACGACCAACAGAGCGCCCTGCGTCGCCATAGCTGGCCCGGCAACGTCCGAGAACTCCTGAATCTCGCGGAACGCGCCGTGGTGATGGGCGTCAGTGGATTCGACCTCGAGGTGCTCGAGGCTGGCTCTTCGGGGCTGCCAAAGCTTGAGCCCGGGTTCTCGCTCTCGAACTACATCGAGAGCGTCGAGCGCCGCATTCTGGTCGAAGCCCTTCGGCAGACCGGGGGCGACCGAGGTCAAGCAGGCCGCCTGCTGGGCGTGGAGCGCAATAGTCTGCGCTACAAGCTGAATAAGTACGGGCTACTCGAGAAATAGACCATGCTTCTGCCCTTGCTCGCCGCCCTTGCGGCGGCCCATCCCTTTGCGATGCGCGTAGTTGGCCATCGATCCCTGGTTCAGATCGACACAGACCGCGTGCGAATCGTCTACGAAGTGGCCTTTCCGATTCATTCGGCGACCGACGAGCGCGCGGTGGCCAACGGAGATGAGCTCATCGCAGGGCTGCTCGTGCAGATCGATGGACAGACCGTGGTGCTCCACGCCGACGAATACGAAGCCAAGAAACACGACCATGTCATTCAGACGCGTCTTGAGGCCAGCGCCCACTTCGAAGACGCGTCCATTGATCGCGTCGAGGTCAGCTTGGCCAACTACCCGGATTATCCCGGCACATTCGTGTGGGACGTCGCCATGCATCGCAGTCTCGCCCTCGACGACACCAGCTTGCTGTTCGAGCGTGAAGGTGTCGATCGCATCTACACGAGCATGCCACTCGTCGGTGACCAGTTCAGGGGCATCTCAATCGACATCGATCCCGGCGGGCCGGTCGATCGCGCGATGGAGGCCCTCACGCCGAACGCGCCCACATACCGCGAGCTCGAACACGCGCGTCGGCCAACGATCGGTCAGTGGACCACCAGCGGCGCCGTAGCCCCTCTCCTGTTGGCCGTGAGCGCGTTGCTCGGGGCGGGCGCGGGTACGGGCGCCGCAAATCGCGACGGTCCGTCCAGGACCATTGTCGCGGCTGCTTTTTGCGGCTGGTTGGTCTGGGCAGCTGTCCTGCCCGGAGCGCAGGTGGCTTCCGGACTCGATCTGGTCGGAGGCATCGGCCTGGTATTGGGCGCCCTCACCCTTCGCCGTGAACGCCTCGCCGTCCCCGTCTCGGCCCTGTGCGCACTTCTGCTGGCCGCCACGGTGCGCGCAGGCGCCGCCGGATTCGTGGTGTGGGCCTTCTGGGGCATCGGTCGAATGTTTGCAAAGGAGGACGCCACGAACGGAACCGCGCTGCTCGCTCCTGTGTCCGCAATCGCAGGCGTCCTGCTCATCCTTAGAGGCGGCGGCGCATTGATTAGTTAGGAGCGGATCATGCGCACAGTACTCGCCACCATGCTGCTCTCCACCGTGTTCGCTTGTGGCAACAAGGCCGCACCACCAGACGCTGCCGCCCAAGCCCCACCCGAACCCACCGTCGAAGCGGGGGACCCACCGCCCGAGGCCGAACCTGTCCCCGAAGAGGCAGCGCCGGCCTCGAATGCCTCGTTTTCGGCCAAACTGAGCTACGCAGACGGAAGCACACACGAGGGCAAGGTCGTGCGCGTCGAACGCAGTGACGACTTCTACGCCGAGCGCGGCTGGACCGACACCGCCATGAAGCTGACTGTGTCTCTCGACGCAGGCGGCAAAGGTCGAGACGCAAAGTGGGAAGAGCTGCAGACAGTCACGGTCAAGTACGGTGGCACCTCAGACATCGACTGCAGCTACGACTCGGGCATGAGCCCTCCAATGTACATGTGCGTCCTCAAGACCACTGCAAAGGTCTCTACAGCGGACGGAGCCAGCTGGGACGCCCCTGACCGTTACCGGTGGAGGTTCACTTTCGAAGACGGGAAGCAGGCCGAGTTCCACCTGTACAAGTTGCCAGCACGGCAACAGACCTCGAACCGCGCCGAAGACGAGGACTACGCGCTCTACGAGTCGCTTCAGAAGCGGGTGATGGAGCAAGCCGCAAAGGGTGTCAAGTCCATCGACATCACGCCCTAGCAGCGCCCTACAGGTCGGCTAGGCGCGCCGCCAGCAGGTCTGCAACCGCCCTCATGCTCTCGATATAGACGCGACCGAAGACCTCGCCTTCGGGCAGGTTCAGAATCTCGAGCACGCCCCAGGTCTCACCGTCCAAGGCGATGGGCACACATGCGATGGCTGTGGTCTCGTAGCCAGTGTGCTTGTCGACGGCGCTGAAGTGGCGCGGGTCGTTGTCGGCCTTGCCCAGAATGAGCGGCCGCCCTTGCTTCATGCAGACGCCCGCCACGCCGGTATCCAGAGGGATTCGCGCTCCGGTCAGCTTCTTGGCCTTGGGTCCATGGACTGCGATGAACTTCAGGTAGCCCTTGTCCTCGAGCAGCACGCTGCCGGACTCGCCGGGCACGAACTCACGCGCGAGGTTGAGCGCTAGTTCGCACGCGGTCTGCCGATCATCGGCTTCGCGAATCGCGTCGATAGCTGTGCGCATGGCCGACTTGCTGGGCGGCGGCGGCTCTTCGTGCGGCTCTTCGGCTTGGCTGACGATGAATCCCATGCCGGTCTTGATGTCGCGCACGATGACCGTGCCATTACCGAGGTTCTCGCACGCCAACCGTTCAATGGAGTCCGTCTTTCCATAGACATCCAGCCCGATTCCGAGCGCGATGATCCAGTTGTCTGCTTCAAGCGAAAGCGTGTCGAGCCCGCGCGATGACACCGCGTAGTGGGCCATGCCGTCCTCCAGAAGGGGCCGAATTGTAACCCTTGGACTCGCACGCCACCCGAACGATCCGGTTTTGGTGACAAAGGGGGTGCCCCGAACGGCACCAGGACTACCTGCAGGCCTGCTGCTTGGTGCCGTTGCTGTCCCGCTTGCAATCGAAGGAAGACCAGGACCAGGAGCAATCGCTTGTCCACGTTGCCGTCGCGCCACAAGCCGGTGGGCTGCCCTTCCATCCAGGAGGACTCGCGACGCAACCGTCGATGCCGAGGTTCGGACAGCTGGACTGAGTGCCCAGCTGCTTCTCTTGGCTGCCGTTGCAGTTGTAGTCGTAGCTGCCGTCGCCGCGATCGCTCGTGTAGTAGCCCGAGGTGCCCGGCTTGGCGTTGCCGTTCAGGTCGTAGCAATCGCTGTCGTTGAACGAAATCCAGGCGCCGTTTGAGCCGGTGATGCACAAGCACTTTCCTGTGCCTGGCTTGCCCGCGCCGTCGGTGTCCTGGTCTTGGTAGAAGGTCACGCAGTTGGTCGAGTTCTCTTCGTTCGGATTGCCGTCGCAATCACTGTCCTTGCCGTCGTCGCAGACTTCGGCAGCGCCGGGGTTCACCGTGGCATCGGAGTCATTGCAGTCGCCGCTGGTCTCGGAATAGCCATCGCCATCATCGTCGAAACCCTGTCCGCCCTCGTCGATGGTGCCGTCACAGTCGTTGTCGATCCCGTCCTCGATTTCAGGGGCTCCCGGGTATGCGCGGGGCTCGGCGTCGTCGCAGTCACCGGTGACCTCGCTCCAGCCATCGCCGTCGTCGTCAAAGGTTCCCGTGCCGTCATCGATCAGGCCGTTGCAGTCGTTGTCCTTGCCGTCCTGAACCTCGGTGCCACCGTCGCCCGCTCCGGGAGAGCTCTCTGGGTAGACGGTCAAGTCGCTGTCGTTGCAGTCGCCCTGATCTTCTGAGAACCCGTCGCCGTCGTCGTCGGCCTGGGCCGTGCCCTCGTCGGTCAGTCCGTTGCAGTCGTTGTCCTTGAGGTCGAAGAACTCAAGCGCGCCGGGAGCGATCAGCGGGTCGTCGTCGTTGCAGTCCCCTTGATTCTCGGTGAAGCCGTCGCCGTCATCGTCGTACTCGCGGGTGTCGTTGTCGATCACGCCATCGCAGTCGTCATCGCGACCGTTGATGATCTCAGTCGCGCCCTCGTAGATCAGGCTGCCGCCGGTGAAGGGGTTGTCGTCGCAGTCACCTTGGTTCTCGGTGTAGCCGTCACCATCGTCGTCATAGGCGTTGGTGTTGTCGTCGATGATTCCGTCGCAGTCGTTGTCCTTGCCATCGACGATCTCGGGAGCGTTGTTCCAGATGGAGGGGTCTGCGTCGTTGCAGTCTCCCCCCAGCTCGGTCATTCCATCGCCGTCATCGTCAAAGAACTCGGTGCCGTCATCGATGATGCCGTTGCAGTCATCATCTTTGAAGTTCGGAATCTCGTCGTTGCCCGGGTAGACGTCGTCGTCGTCGTCGTCGCAATCGCCGAGAGATTCGGTGAAGCCATCGCCGTCGTTGTCGATGTCATCGAGCGCAATCACGCCGAAGTACTGGTCCACGGTCGAGACGAAGCCATCGAGGTCCGTCGCCGTAAATGTGAGCGTGTGGTCCCCTGCGTTCAACGAGCCGTCGCACGAAGCAATGCCCACTGCATCGGCCAGCACAGTACAAATCCAGCCGTCGAGGTCAGACTCGACGGTGACCTCAATGGCCTCGGGCGGGTCCTGCGAATCCTGAACCTTGGCGACGAAGCCGAAGCTGTCATTCTCTTCGCCGAACTCGCCGCCAACGGGATGCACAACGTAGATCAGCGGCGCATCTGGGACGTCTGCGACGCCCACAGTGACGAAGTCCTCTCCGGACTCGGCCTGCTCATCGATCGCCATCAGCGTGATGATGTGGTTGCCTGGCGTCAGGCTTGCGGTGGTGAACTCGACGTGTCCCGTCAGTCCGGGAATCTCGCCCTCTTGCAGGACGCCATCGATGTCTGACGACCAGCTGACGAACAGGTTCTCCATGCCGCCGTCGTCCGATACGACGCCTTCGAAGGTGACGGCTTCGGCCTCGAACGCACTCGACTCGCTCACAGGGGCGGTGATTGACGCTGCGGGGGCCGAGTTATAGACGGTATAGCCACCACTACCCGGGTCAGAGCGGCTGCATGCGGTCGACATGACCATCAGCAAAGCGGCGCTGGTAACGAGCGATGTGGTGCGCATTTGACTCCCCAATCAGGCCCAGTTTACCCCGCACAAACCCGAACTGCTCGGAATTGCGTCCCTCGAGGCATTCAACGGACCGCTATTTACAGCCCTGGATGCGCGAGTTGCCGTCAGGCGCACACGCGGTGCTTGAACCACCGCAAGTGGACAGGCACAGGCCCGGGTCCACCGCAAAGGCGCAGAACGCGCAGCTGACGTCGATCGCGGCCTCGCAGTCGTTGGCCCAGATGCCGGTGTTGCCACACGAAGGCATGCCGCCAAACGCCCAGCCGTCAGAGCCGGCGTCACAGAACGCAAATCCCAAGAGGATGAAGTCGACCGAACAGCCGCCGTGGAGCGAGCGGTACTGCTTTTCTTCGTTGAAATCACAGTTCCAGTCGAAGCTACCGTCACCGCGGTGCAGGTCATGCCAGCCGCCGGCTCCCGGGTAGGCCCCAGGATTGTTGTCGTAGCAGTCGTCATCGTTCGCGGCCGTGTACGGAGCGCTTCCGCCGGCGCAGTGGCACTCTTTGGCCCCTGGCACGCCGTAGTTGTCACCATCGTTGTCGAAGTAAAAGTCGGTGCAGCCAGACGAGTCCTTCGGGTCGGTCACGCCATCGCAGTTGTTGTCGACGCCATCGCAGACCTCGAGAGCCGCTGGATTGATGGCAAA